>JAOAAM010000122.1 GCA_026418875.1 Gemmataceae bacterium
GAACCAGGTGGCGGCCCTCCATGTGAAGATGGCGTATTATGGTCCACGCCGACCGGCGAAACTCCCGCTCCGCATGCTCTCCACCGATATCCCGCACACCCTGGCCGCGGTTCGTCAGACGGTCCTCGACCTGCGTCGCGCCGTCGCCTGGCTCGAGACTCGCCCGGAGATCGACGGGAGCAAACTGGGGATCTGCGGCACCAGCTTGGGGAGCTTTCTGGCGGCGCTGACGGCCGAATCCGAGCCGAAGCTCTCGAAGGTCGCCCTCCTCTACGGCGGCGGCGGCTTCGTCGAAGGGTATCGCGACCATCCCCGAGCCAAGCCCCTCGTCATCGCGTTGCAGATCCTGGGCATTCCCCTCGACGTCCTGAAACAGGCTTTGGCTCCTGTCGATCCCCTGACTTGTGCCGACAACCTGAAGTCACGCGACGTGCTCATCGTCGCGGCCAAACGCGACGACATCGTCCCGCCACGCATGGCCGAACTCATGTGGGAGGCTTGCGGAAAACCGAAGATTGTTTGGTTCGATACCACCCACTACGGTGCCGTCTTCCACGCCGTCTCGACCTTGCGGTACGTCCTCGAACATTTTCGTTGGAATTGACGACTTCCTGTCCCGCAGTCCACTCCGGGGAAAATCTCTCGCCCCCCACTGTCGCGATCTGATGAAATCCGTATGAGTTTTCCCTGAGAACCTTTGGTTCTCATTCCTTTTTCATCATGGCCGTCTCTCTCGCCCCGAACTTTCGGGAGGCGCGATCATGAGCCGACGCTCGTTTCGCCCCGTGTTGTGGGTCGGCAGTGTTGCCATCCTCGTGGGTGTTGGCTGGGGAACTCGGCAGTTTCTCTTCGACGAACGGACCGACGTCCCGGCGAGCGGTTCCGCAACGGCCCTGCCGATCATGTCAGAACTTCTCGATGAAGCCGAGAGAGCGTACCTCTGGGAGGTCGAGCATCACGGTCAGTTATTGAGCCAACGCGGGTTTCCGCACTTCACGGAAGCGTTGCGTCGGGCCGATGCGGATGCCTTGCTTCGTCTGCTGGCGACCGACTTCCGCGGCGGCTTCCCCCGGCAACCCGCCGTGGTCGAAACGCAAGGCGACGTCACCGGGCGACGGATCGAAGACGCCGGTCATCCACCCGAGGAACTGACAGCGGAGGCGTTTGTCGCACGGCTGTTAGAGTATCGTCGAGCTTTCACGGACGAGCCGCGGGTTCAGCTATCCCTGGTCCGGCTGACCCCGCTTTCGCGCCAAGCTTTTGACGGGGAATGGCGGTGCAGCGTCGTGTTACGTTTCTGGGGGACTTGGGGGACCGACGCGCCGGCGGAAACAACGGTATGGATGGAGTTGAGCCACCCGCGGCCGGATAACATCACCTTCGCCCGACCCGGATGGATCCGTTCCGCCAAGATCACCCAAGTGTTGGAAACCAGCGCCCCCCGTTGGCTCCTCCGGGAAGTCGCTACCGAGCGAGGAATCCAGGTCTCCCGCCTGCACGACAATTGGAGCAACAAAGGCAAACAACCCTCCACGGGCGGAGCCTACCTGACGGATTATGATCGAGACGGCTACGTCGATCTGCTGATCACCGACTTGAACGGCACGCAACTCTACTCAGGACAACCCGAGGGACGTTTCGCGCCCATTGTCTCGCCGGTGAATGACGTGCTGATTACCCGTGATTATCCGGTGGCCGCTTTTGTTGATCTGGATGGCGACGGCTGGGACGATCTGATTCTGGCGCGTCGGGTCTTCCATAATCAACCCGCTCCGGGCGGAGGGCGACGCTTCGTCAACGTCACTTATCGCTCGAATCTGAACATCCCCCCCAAGGCGTCCCAAGCCGTGGTCGTCGATTATGACCGTGACGGCCGCTTGGACCTGTACATCACCTTTCCCGGAACGCCGAAAGTCGGCTCGTGGGTGACTGGGAAAAGCGGCGACGATCGGGGCAACATCCTGCTGCGAAACCGCGGCGATTGGCAGTTCGAGGATGTGACCGAGGCCAGCGGCGTGCGCGGCGGCAATCGCTCGTGTTTCACGGCCGTTTGGTTCGACGCCAACGACGACGGCTGGCCCGACGTTCACGTGATCAACGAGTTCGGCAACGGCGTGCTGCTCGTCAATCAAGGGAACGGAACCTTCCGCGAGCATCACCTCAGCACTGAGCCGATGGATTTCGGCTCGATGGGCGCGACCTGCGGCGACATCGACAACGACGGCCATCTCGATCTGTACATCGCCAACATGTACTCCAAGGCTGGGACTCGAGTTCTCGGCAACCTTCGGCCGGATGCGTATCCGCCGGAGGTGATGGCCAAGATGCGGCGATTCGTGACCGGCAGCCAACTGTGGCGGAATCGCGGCGGCTTGCAATTCGAGCCGAAGGGCGAGGCCTGGCGCGTCCATGCCGTCGGCTGGGCCTATGGGCCGGCAATGGTCGATCTGGATAACGACGGCTACTTGGACATCTACGCCACCGCGGGATTCATCAGTCAGGACCGCAGCGAGCCGGATGGCTGAAACTGCGTCTGGTTGGCTGTCGTGTCACAGCCGTATGACCGCACTTGTTGCGTGCCTGCCCCGGGAAAACTCGATCGATCCCTAAAAGAGTTCTGGGTTCAAAACCCCTGGGACATCGTGGCCCACGGCCATAATCTCAGCAGTTTCGAGCGGAACCGGGTCTACCTGAACGTTCGGGGCAACCAATTCATGGAGATCAGCCACCTGACTCGGGCTGACAGCGATGGCGACGGCCGTGCTGCGGTTGCTGCCGATTTCCGCAACAACGGACGGATGGATTTGCTGGTACGGCAAGTCGGCGGCGGGCCGTTGCTCCTGTTCGAAAACGACTTCCCAGCGAAGAACTATTTGAAGGTGACTCTGCGGGGCCGACCCGAGTTGGGCCGGGTGCCAACCAGTAACCGACAAGGGATCGGTGCCCGATTGATCGCCGAGGCGGGCGGCCGGCGGATCATCCGTGAGATGATGCCGCTGAATAGCTTCAATTCGCAGTCGCCGTGCATCGCCCATTTCGGCTTGGGCGACGCCGATCGAGTGGACCGATTGACCATCCGTTGGCCTTCGGGGCGGGAGCAGCTAGTATCGTCGATACCGGCCAACGGCCATGTCGTGGTGACGGAAGGGGCCGCCGAATTCGAGGTCGTCGAGCCGGGGCGAATCATTCCGCCATGACCTTCTCGCCGCGGTGTGAGCCGGCACATGACTTGCGAAGCGACCGCCTACGACGACTTCCCCTATCCTGGCTCCGTCTATCCTCAAACCCATCCGAATCGGTTGGCCGTCATCGCGGAGTTGCTCGGCATGACCCCGGCCCCGCCGGATCGCTGCCGGGTTTTGGAAGTCGGTTGCGGCGATGGGATCAACTTGATCGCCCTGGGTTGTATTTTCCCCGGAATTCAAGCCGAGGGTTTCGACCTCGCGTCGTCGGCCATCGCGCATGGTCAACGCCTGATCGACGAATTGGGCTTGACCAACGTACGCTTGCGCCCGGCCGACTTGATGGAGTATGAACCGGAGGGTTTGTTTGACTACATCATCGCGCATGGCTTTTTCTCCTGGGTCCCCGAGCCGGTACGGGAGCGGCTGCTCCGCCTGTGTCGGCAAGCACTGGCACCGCAGGGTGTCGCTTTCGTCAGCTACAACGCCCTGCCCGGGTTCCACGCCCGACGCCTGGTCCGGGATGCCTTGAAGTTCCACGCGGGGCATTTCCCCGATCCGCGAACCAAGATCCAACAAGCACAGGCCATGCTGTCGTTGCTTTTGTCTCGGCGCAGCGACGACGAGTACGCCGCCTTGCTCCGCAAGGAAGCCGAGTGGATCGTCAATCGAGACAATCAAGCCGTCCTGCTGCATGACGATCTGGCGGAGATCAACGAGCCTTACTACGTCAGGGATTTCGTGGCGAAGGCCCAACAACACGGTTTGCAGTTCCTCGCTGAGGCGGACTTCCATGAGATGAACGAGTCGGTCTTCCCGGAGTCGATCGCTCGGCTGCTGCGACCCATGAACCTGTTATTGCGCGAGCAGTATTCAGACTTTCTTAAGTGCCGCCGCTTCCGCCAGACGCTCCTGGCTCGCAGCGAGGTAGAGCTTGAGCGCGACATTCCGCCGCACCGAGTCAAGACCAAGCTCATCGCGGCCCAAGTGTCGCCCCGATCCGAGTCGGTCTGCCTTGACCCCGGCGTGGTGGAGGGATTTGTCGGGAGGAACGGCGCGGCGATGCAGGTCGATCACCCGTTGACCAAAGCCGCTTTGCTCATCCTCCGCGATCACTGGCCCCGTCCCCTGACCTTCGACGAACTTGTTGCTGCCGCGGCGGATTGTCTGCCGCCACATCTTGCCCCCGACGAAGCATCTCAGGAAGGTCTGGCCGAGATCCTGTTGCACGGCTTTCGCTCGGGGCTGATCGAGTTGCACAAGGTGCGGGGCGATTGGTCCATCGTGCCGAGCGAGCGCCCAGCCGCTTCGCCGTTGGTCCGGTCGATGTTGCGGCGGGGTGATTATCAGGTGGCGTCGCTGCGGCCCGCCAATGTCCGAGTCGACTCGCCGTTCAAGCGGCAACTGCTATTGCTATTGGACGGCCGTCTTGACCGCCCCGCCCTCGCGCGTGAACTGGCCGACCGCCTCGAACGGCGGGAACTGTCGCTTCCTCCAGATGCCCCGCCTTTGCCGCAATTGATCGAAACCGCGTTGAACCAAGCCGCCCGTGAGGCTCTGTTGAGGTGACGCCCCATGAAAAAAATCGTCGCCGCCATCGTGACGGTCTATCACAAGTGGTCACATGCGGATGTGATCGTCGGCAAAATTCTCGAGGGGTATCATCACGACGGCCAAAAGTACCCCGAGTTAGAACTGGCCGCGATGTACGTGGATCAATTCCCGCCGAACGACCTGAGCCGCGATCTGGCGAAGAAGTTCGGCTTCAAAATCTACCCCACCATCGCCGACGCTGTCTGCCGCGGGACCGATCGTCTTGCCGTGGATGGCGTGTTGTGCATCGGCGAGCATGGCGACTACCCGAAAAATGAGCGCGGGCAGATCCTTTATCCGCGGCGGCGAATGTTTGCCGAAGTGTGCGACGTGTTCGAGAAGTCGAAACGCAGCGTGCCGGTCTTCAACGACAAACATCTGTCGGCCAAGTGGGAGGATGCCGAGTGGATGTATCGCCGGGCCAGGGACTTGTTCGTGCCGCTGATCGCGGGTTCATCGCTGGTGGTGACGTGGCGTCGGCCCGATTTGACCCTGCCGAAGGACAGCGAACTTCTCGACGCCGTGCAAGTCGGCTATGGGCCGTTCGAGGGGTATGGCTTTCACGCTTTGGAGGCGTTGCAATGCATGGTCGAGCGTCGGCGAGGAGGGGAGAGCGGGGTGCGGGCCGTCACCTGCCTGACCGGCGAGGCGATGTGGCAGGCGCTGGACCGCGGCGAGTGGTCTAAGGAACTTCTGGAAGCCGCGCTGGCCAAGGTACCGGCCCATGCCGACGGCGATTACCGCCGACTCACCGCGCAAGCGGAAGACGCCGGGGTCATCCAGATCGAATACACCGACGGCTTCAAAGCGGCCGTCGCCATGATGAATGGTTGGGCCTACGAAGGCGATGGCGGAGCCTTCACTTTCGCCTGTCGACGGAAAAACCAGCCCATCGAGTCGACGCACTTTTACTTGCAGCAGCCCGATCCGTTCGCCCATTTCGCCGAGCAACTGCGAGCGATCGAGCACACCATCCGCACGAACCACCCAGCGTATCCGGTGGAGCGTACCTTGCTGACCACGGGCATTCTGGAGGCGGCAATGATCAGCCGGGCTGAGAAAAATCGTCGCATCGAGACGCCGCACCTGGCGACAATCCGCTACGCCCCCCGTGACTGGCCGCACGCGACCGGCGATCCGCCTCGACCGATGCCCCGGGCGATGCCCTGACCCATGCCTAGGCCGCAACCGGAATGAGGGACCTCGACGATTCCCTTTTTGGGGCTGACTCAAAGTCTGCACCGAACCTTTCGCTCTCGCGGCCCGATCAGCGAACCGAGAACAGCGAGAGCAGGGCCCGTCGGCGGCTCCGTGGTTCAAACAAGCCACTCTATGGTCATCAACCCGCATCGGGCGACTTGGACATCGTGGGTGACAAACAGCCCGCAACCGTGGTGGATGGCAGCCGCCAAGTGAAGGCAATCGGGAACTTTTAATTGAAAGTTGGAGGCGGCACGAAGCTGGGCCGCCCGTTCACAGACCTCGGAGGTCAGCGGGAGGGTGCGTACCTCCGGGTCGTTGAAGAACGCTACATAATCAGCGATCAGAGCAATGTCGGAGCGGGCGTAAGGTGCAGCAAGGCACTCGGTCCGGACCAAATCGCTGACCGCGACGTGGTGGCCTTGAGAGCGCCATTCCACGAGTCGCTGCGTGATCTTTGGTCCCCAAATAGGATGTTGTTCGACGAAATAGATGGTGCAATCTGCATCGAGGCAGATCATCATTCCGGACCTCCAACAGTAGGATCGGAGGTCGAAGCAGCCCTTCCCTGTGACTTCTCGAGCTGGTCAAGACGTTCCTCCCATTCCTCTCCGACTTTGCGCCGTTCGTATTCGACCTCTTCTACCGATCGTGGAACGTGTCCCCGATGCCGCTGGCCGGCCCATATCGCCTGCATTCGTTGCCAGAACGGGTCGTTCTCCGGTAGGCACGGCAACGGCGTGACGATCACTTGAACAGGACCGGGCGGCAAATCAAGACGCTCATCGAGGTGAAGAGTGCCGTCCGGTTGTATCGTCCCGCGCACGACGGCTTCGCTTCGCACCATATTTCAACCCTGCTCACACGGAGTGACTTGACGCAGTCTCGAATCCGCCTCGGGCGATGCCCTGACCCATGCCTCGACACCTAAGCGGAATGAGGGCCGGGGAGGGCATCAATCTTCCATTAAGTCGTGGTCGCCAAAAATCGTAAAACCCATGCGCGAAAGGGTGGCGACAGCGGTTTCATGATCGGCGACGTGCAACGCTAAGGCGGCACAGCCATCCGGCCCGACCAAGAGCGGATAGGCGTAGTGGATGTCCACCTCTGCGCTAAGGAGCGCCTTGCAAATGTGAGCCAGCGGTTGTCGGCTCTCGGGCAGTTTGACGACGAGCAGGTCGCTCTCGGTGAAGGGCAGGTTCG
>JAOAAM010000220.1 GCA_026418875.1 Gemmataceae bacterium
GTCCCAGCCTCGCCGTAGAGTTGCTCGGTTGCAGCAAAGAGCGTTGTTAGTCCACCGATTCGCGTGTGGCCAATTTCCAATTGATCCACTGCCAAGCCGAAATCAGCCAAAACCAAGCATTGGTCGGAGCGACGAAAGATCATGTTTCCAGGCTTGATATCGCGATGCACAATCCCGAGGGCATGGGCCTTGGCCAATCCCTCGAGCACCGGGGGAAAGACCTTCCAAACCTGGGTTTCGGTTAGCGGACCTTTAGCCGCCAGAAAGGACTCAAGAGTCGGGCCGTCGAGGTATTCCATGGCCAAATACCATAGTTTTTTCTCATCGCAGTAGCCGAAATCGTCGATCCTCACGAGATTCGGATGCCGAGGCAGTCGTTGAAGCGCGAAGATTTCCTTTTTGAAACGCTGAACAAAATCACGTTGCTTTGCCAACTCGGGATGCATCACCTTCAGTGCTCGCACCTCACCTGCACGGCGGGCGCGGAATACCTGTCCCCAACCGCCGTAGCCGACGCATATTTCGAGATGCCAGCCGTCGAGGGTGTCGCCCGGTTGCAGAAGAGCATCTGCTCGGGCAGTTTGGGGTCCGACGTTGCTTGAGGGTGGGGTGTGTTGCGAGAGTCGCTTCGTTACACGAAGGGACAGCGATCGCAACTCTTGGTCGCCGGGGGTGAGGCGAGAGGCTAAGGTTAAAGCTCGTCCGACTTGTGCATAATCCCTTCGTCTAAAACCGGCAGCAGCCTCCAACATGGCAGTTGACGCGGAGTTTGGGACACGCTCGTGAATCGCTCGGATACGGTCATCAACATGCACAAAATTCCCGCGTTCAACGCATTTCGTGACTTCCGCTCGCTCAGCTAGTAACCGCGCGAATTCAGCTGGTTTGATCCCCAAATGCCATAATTCATCAAAGTAATCCGCGACTCGGTGCATACGGACGAAAACGGCCCGCGCCTCGTCTTGACCCTCCGCCAATCGGGCTATGTCCGACTTGAATGTATTGATGGCTTCCTTGATGTCATTAACGCGGTGGACCACTTGGGATAGGGACGGATCAGCAGCAATCACCTGAGCAACGATCGCCGGTAGCCTGTCGATTTGGTCGGCATGAGCCGCCACTTGGTCGCAGACTCGTGTCAGAGGTCCCTCGAAACATTTCAAGAGTTCACCAATCTGCTCAACATCGGAATGTGTCTGTCCAAGCTTGGCAGCGATGTCACGTTCCCATTGCTCGTGCGAAATCTCCTCGGCGCATTCGCCGGCGGCTTCGATCACACCACCCACCAAGTCAATCAAGCGTGCGCTACCCGGTGCCAGGACATTGAGCACATTCGTGACCACGACCCGGGTGGCTGGACCATATCTCCGCAATAATGAAAAGCAGCGATGGAGCACGGACATGGCATGTACCAAGGGGACTTTTCATGCCTATCTCGATAGGTATCAGACACCAACGCTCAATTCAAGTAGACGCTGCTTAGCCGTAGTGCGCGACGAGTGTTTGGTGTTCATCGGTGGTACGGAGTGTGGGGACCTCATACGTCTGGATTGCCTGACCGGCCAAGTCGTGTCGGATCATCGACCGGTGAAGAAGAGGCTGCGATTTTTGCCGGCAACAGCCTGCGTTATTGCACCGAGACGGAAAGCACGCTTCTTGTTGATCCCAGGCGTTAAGGCCAAAAGCGGCGATAGATGTGCCAACGGGCCGTTCGCAGATTCGATCCGGCCCGGTCGTCGTCGGTCAGCCCCAACACTAGACTTTGCCTCCAGGAGCCGCGAGTCTTGCTTTGCTAGAACATCCAAGCAAAATGAAGCGATCGTTCGCTTCGTTGAACTATCCGGAGCGTGGTGCATGCAGCGGAAACTCCTAGGGGCGGGCTGCCTGGGCTGGCTTGTCGTCGTCTCCTCGATTCCCGCCCAATCACCGTCGGCAGGCTCGGACATGGATCGAATCTTCGAGAAACACATCTTCGAGAACAATGAGGCTCGACTGCCGTACCGGTTGATGAAACCGGAGGGTTTCTCCGCAGGAACCGCGACGAAGTTTCCCTTGGTCATTTTCCTTCACGGCATTGGGGAGCGCGGCACCGACAACGCCAAGCAGCTGCGAAATGGGGTCGAAGAGTTCGCCAAGGAGGAGAACCGACGACGGTATCCCTGCTTCTTGGTCGTGCCGCAGTGCCCGCCGGATCAACTTTGGGTGAACGTGAACCCGCCCGGGACACGGAGCAATCTCACCCTGGCCGATCAGCCCACGCAGCCGTTGGCAATGGTCCTTGACCTGATCGACCGACTGTGCCGTGAATTGCCCGTGGATCGCCAACGCATCTATCTGACGGGGCTGTCGCAAGGCGGTTACGGGACTTGGGACTTCATCTGCCGACGACCGGAGTTGTTTGCCGCCGCGATTCCGGTTTGCGGTGGAGGCGATCCGGGGCAAGCGTCGAAGTTGGTCAAACTACCGATTTGGGCCTTTCACGGGGATGCCGATTCGGTGATCCCACCAGAGCGTTCGCGGGACATGGTGGCGGCGATCGAAAAAGCCGGGGGGAAGCCCAAGTACACGGAATATCCGGGAGTGGGCCACGACTCGTGGACGCCGACTTACCGCAATGCCGAAGTCCTCGAATGGCTGTTCAAGCAGCGGAGGGGCGACTGACGAGCTTGGGGCCGCTCTTTGGAAGAGGCCCCGACGCCGATTCATTCAGGGGCGGACGTGCCGGAGGTGGACTGGAGGCGGCGGGAATCGAACCCGCGTCCCGTGGCCGTTCGATGATCGCTTCTACGTGTGTAGCTTGTCTACACTCGACGGCTTGGTCCGTCGTGTTCACCTGGTTCGACTCCAACAAGCAGGATTCGCCCCAGGCTATCGAGCAGGAGATTTAACCGTCGCCGCCCTCGAGTCGGTCCGCCTTGCGGCAAACCTCAGGCGACGGCGAGCCTGATTTGGCGACCACGCTGCAACCTCTCAGGCGAAGGTCACAGGCATGGGACTGCGGTCAATTACGCAGCCAGAGCAAACTGCGGTTCAGCAGTTTAGGTGCGGTCAGCTTTTAACGTGGCCAACTGACCAACCACGACACGCCACGATCATCTCTTCGCACCCGGTCGAAACCAGATCGCCCCCTGGTGCCTTCGAGATGTCTGGCTATTATATCGCCCCAGGGGCCGCGAAAATCAAGGGGGGCAGTCAACATCTCCCGGCGGTGTCGGCCTGCGAGGCGTTGCGGCGGAGGAGAAACCGATGTTTTCCTGGACGTTGATGGCGGCGGCGATGTTGGGAGTCGATCCTTTGGGCGGGCTGGAACACATCCGCTTGTGGGAGGGCGAAGCCCCGGCCTCGGTTGGCTCGCCGGACAAAAATGTTCCGACCTTGACCCCCTTCTTGCCGGACAAACCCAACGGCACTGCCGTGATCGTCTGCCCTGGCGGCGGCTACGTCATGCATGCCGTCGGCCACGAGGGCAGAGCCGTCGCCGAATGGCTGAATCAGCGGGGTGTCACCGCGTTCGTTTTGAAATACCGCATCGTCCAGTACGACCGCCCTGCCCCCTTGCACCCCGCCCCCATGCTCGACATCCAACGAGCCATTCGTTGGGTTCGTGCCCATGCGTCGAAGTATCATCTGGATCCGAAGCGCATCGGCGTATGGGGCTTCTCTGCGGGGGGCCACCTCGCTTCCACCGCGGCAGTGCATTTCGACTCAGGCAAGCCGGAGGGCGACACCATCGACCGGCAGAGTTGCCGACCCGACTTTGCCATCCTGGCTTATCCCGTCATCATGATGGAGGACCGCCCCGCCCATGCGGGATCGAGGCGGCAATTGCTGGGCGACAAGCCCGACCCCGAGTTGGTCGCTTTCTACTCGACGCACAAGCAAGTGAAAAAAGACACTCCACCGACCTTCCTCTTCCACACGGAGGAGGATACGGCCGTGCCGCCGGAGAACAGTCGGGCGTTTGCCGAAGCCTGCCGTCAGAAGGGGGTTCCCGTCGAGTTGGTCATTTATGCGAAGGGGCCTCATGGTGTCGGCCTGGCGGCGCAAGACCGGGAGTTGTCGCAATGGACGGCCCGTTTGGAGTCCTGGATGAAAAACCTGCATTTCCTGAACGGTTCAAAATAATTCGTCATGGCGACTCTCCATCCGCGGGTTCGGCAACATATTGGTGGCGAATCATGATGAAACGATTTGTGTTGGCTTTCATGTTAGGGACGATGTTGGCTTCATCTTTGTTGGCAGGTGAGCCTGAACGCCGGCGTGAGCGCGTGGAGGTCTCGGAAGAGGCGCTTCGGATCCATCGCTCGGCCTTGGTCATCGATGGCCACAACGATTTGCCGTACCAATTCCGGGAACGGGAAGACTTGAGCTTTGCCCAATTCGACATCTCTCGACCGCAACCGCGATTCCACACCGACATTCCTCGATTGCGCCAGGGTGGAGTCGGGGGACAATTCTGGTCGGCATTTGTACCGGCCTCGACCGGCAGGAGCAAGACGGCTGTCACCCAGACCCTGGAGCAAATCGACGTGATCCGCCGGCTGGTTCAACGGTATCCCAACGACTTCGAGCTGGCTCTCACCGCAGACGACGTGGTGCGGATCCATCAGGCGGGGAAGATCGCCTCATTGATCGGGATCGAGGGGGGGCATTCGATTGATAATTCGTTAGGCGTATTGCGGATGTATTATGACCTGGGCGTCCGGTACATGACGTTGACGCATTCGGAAACGTTGGACTGGGCCGACTCGGCGACCGACGAGCCGCGGCACCACGGTCTGACGGAGTTTGGTCGCAACGTGGTGAAGGAGATGAATCGCCTGGGCATGATGGTGGACTTGTCCCATGTGTCGCCGGAAGTGATGCGTCAGGCGATCGAGATTAGCAAGGCACCGGTAATTTTTTCTCACTCATCGGCCTATGCGTTGGCACCGCACGTTCGCAACGTTCCCGATGATATATTGCGTCTGCTTCCCAAGAACGGCGGGGTGGTGATGATTAACTTTTACTCGGGTTTCATCACGCCGGAGGGGGCACGAGCCAGCCGGGATATGTTCTCGGCTTATCGGCAGATGCAGGAGAAAATCAAAGACCGCAGGGAACTGGAACGAGCCATCGAACAGTGGAAGTTGGAACACCCGATGCCCCGGGGCAGCGTCCACACCGTCGTCGATCATATCGAGCATGTCATCAAGTTGGCGGGGATCGATCACGTCGGCCTGGGGTCGGATTATGACGGGATCAGTTCCACGCCCGAGCAATTGGAAGATGTCTCGACCTACCCCCGCATCACGCAGGAGCTACTGAACCGCGGCTACACGGAGGAGCAGATCCGCAAGATCCTCGGTGGCAACGTTTTGCGAGTGATGCGCGAGGTCGAGGCAAAACGGAGCGTTGCCCCGGTGCGATGAGTCGAGAGCGTGTCCCGGAGGGGGTGGCGGTTCACATCGAGTCGATTTCGATCGCGCGTTGGATCCAACGATCCACATCGCGGAGCATGTCGGCGTGGAGTCGGTGCGTGGTTGTGTAAGTGCGGAATTTCACGGGCAGGCCGGCGGTGTAGAGCAAGCGGAAGTCGCGTCGGGCGAGGCTGACGGGGATGACCGGATTGGCGGTGCCATGACCGATCAAGACCCGCAGTGAGCGAAGTTCGTTGAGCCGGAACAAGGGGCAGCGGCGGGGCATGGTCCCATTCAGCGCGATAACGCCGCCGAATTTATCCGGGTGGTTGAGCGCCAAGCG
Organism: Gemmataceae bacterium; assembly: GCA_026418875.1. Lineage (GTDB taxonomy): Bacteria > Planctomycetota > Planctomycetia > Gemmatales > Gemmataceae > CAKZUU01. Next base: position 5,743 of record JAOAAM010000220.1, read on the forward strand.
GTAGGCAACACCGGCCCCTTCCCAGAACCCGGCGAGGAAGATGCGTTCGGTATGGACGTGGAAGCGTCGGCGCGTTTGTTGGATGGCGCGGAAGACGTAATCCTCGACGGCGGCGTCATCGCAACCGTCCACGTCCCAACTGCTGTCTCTTATACACATCTCC
>JAOAAM010000228.1 GCA_026418875.1 Gemmataceae bacterium
AGATGTGTATAAGAGACAGGAGGTGGTAGCCCAGTTGCTGCACCCGTTCTCGGAGTGCGTGCTTACCAGAATGCTTGCCGAGAACCAGGTCAGTCTTGTTCATGCCGACATCCTCGGGCCGCATGATCTCATAAGTCTCTCGGTGCTTGAGGATGCCGTGTTGATGAATGCCAGCTTCGTGGGCGAAGGCGTTCTGGCCGACGATCGCCTTGTTCCGCTGAACTTGCAGGCCGGTCACATGGGCCACGCGGCGACTGGTCGGATAGAGCAACCGAGTGTTGATCCCGGTGGTCAGCCCGAAGAAGTCGGCCCGAGTCTTCAGGGCCATCACGACCTCTTCGAGAGCGCAATTCCCAGCCCGTTCGCCAATGCCGTTGATGGTGCACTCGATTTGACGGGCGCCCTCCAGCACGGCGGCCAGGCTGTTAGCCACTGCCAGGCCGAGGTCATCGTGGCAGTGGACACTGAGCACGGCACGGTCGATGTTCCGCACGTTCTGCTTCAAGTAACGGATGACCGAGGCGTAATGTTGCGGCACCGCATAACCCACCGTGTCGGGGATGTTTACGGTGGTTGCCCCGGCGTCGATGACCCGTTCCACGACCTCGGCGAGAAAGTCCAGTTCCGTCCGAGCAGCATCCTCGGGCGAAAACTCGACGTCGTCGCAATACTCTTTCGCCCGTTTCACCCCCTCGACGGCCCGTTGCAGGATTTCCTCAGGAGTCATTTGCAATTTGAACTCCCGATGGATGGCGCTCGTGGCGAGGAAGACATGGATGCGGGGCCGCGCGGCATCCTTCACGGCTTGCCATGCCCGATCGATGTCCAGCTCATTGCAGCGGGCAAGCCCGCAGATGATTGGTCCCTGCACTTGTCGCGCGATCGTCTGAACTGCCTCGAAATCGCCCGGTGACGCGATGGGGAAACCTGCTTCGATCACATCCACGCCGAGTTCTTTTAGGGCGTGGGCCACCTCCAGTTTCTCCGCGAGGTTCATGCTGGCCCCGGGAGATTGTTCGCCGTCGCGGAGGGTCGTGTCGAAGATGATGATGCGATGGTCGGACATATGGCCGTTGTCACTCCAAACAAAGAAAAAAGCCCCGGGCTTCACTTCCCGGGGCCGTTATTCACTTGCGGTGTCTGTTCAAGCGTGCCGGTCCCGGGCCTGCCTCGACAAAAGCAGGAGCAATTCCCGCAACAACAGCTCGGTCGCACGCATACCCATGGTAACCGTCCTACTTCGGAGGCCAATCCTCGGCGTCGCCCCATACTGTAGCGAACGACCCGGAGAATTGCAAGTGTGCATTCGGTAAAAAGTTGATGAGCGGACGGGCGAGATGTGCGTCCATCGACTGCCGGCGCGGCGGCTTATGGAAAAGCACCGGTTTCATCTCGAATGACCGACGCTCCACGGCCGGGTTCGTGTCCACCGATGGTAGAGTCGATGCCCCCCTGAATTTCCCGTCGGGCTGATCGCCACTCAACTCTGTCCGTCGCGGCCGGATGATGATTCGCGGATCATTTCACGCGACGTGGCTACGGCATGCCGGAGCGTTGCCCAAGAATCGACCAAGACGCGAGACGGCTCCCTAGCGGTCTCTGAGTAAACAACGCCCGGAAGGAGTCGATCGCACAATCGTGGCCTTGCATCCCTACCCCGGAGAAGGTTGCACACCGTGCCCAAAATCGCGACGGCTTTTTCCAAGATAAGTCGATATCGGCGTTATGTAACTACCAAGAAAAACTAACATATATAGGTCGGAAATTCTTAATGCATTAAGAATCCTCAATTAGAAAAAAGCATCTAAAGCCAATCATATTCCAGAAGCGATGCGCACGGTGCACATTAGTTTCATCAAAGGAAGCAGCGAGGCAGAATGTCCCTGAACTGTCTCGGAGATCAAGTTGTTCATGCGTCACTTAATGTGAATATCTCGTGATAAAACGGCGTATTTTTGCAATAGAGCTTGTCGGTGTGACCAAAGGATCTAGGCTGCCGCAGGAGGAGGACGCGGCAAGCCGACATCTTCGACTTTTAGACTGATACCACCGTCGGATGTTGGTTGCCCTGCGGCCGAGAGGAGCGACCATGAAGACGCTCGGTGTTCAGCTTGTCTGTAGTCTCGCCTTGTTGGTGGGCCTTGCTCCACTGAGAGCGCCTCTTCTGCTCGGGGCAGAACCTGCTAGCCAACGGCAGCGACTGTCGTTCCAGCACGGCGTGAACGGTTATCGAGGCACGGTAGACGTCGAAATTTGGGCGGTATCGCCGAACACCTGCTTGGAAGGCAACCCCAATGCCAGCTCGGATGCGGATAACGACGGCGGAGAAAGCCAAATCTTAATGCGATTCGAGGGTATCGTCAGTGCGGCACCTGGCAGGATCCCCCCAAAGTCGACAATTCACTCCGCCATCTTGATCGTGCATGCGTTCGACGAGGGAACCACCGTCTACCTGCATCGGATGCTGGTGCCGTGGAGACGGACGGAGACTTGGGCGTCTTTGGTCGCGGGAATCACGGCGGACGGGATGGAGGCCAAGCGGAAGCCAGAGGCGTTCACGTTCGGAAAAATTTCCGCCAGCACGTCTGAGATCCCCTTTGACGTCACAGACAGCGTCCAAGCTTGGGTTAATGGAGAGCCTAATCACGGTTGGGTCTTCATCAACACGGGTGCGAATGGGTGGGACTTTTACACGAGCGAATTTGAGGACGTCAAACAACGCCCAAAATTGATTGTGGAATTCACCCCCGCCTCGCGCTGACGAAGCCGTGGGGTCATCAAGTTTTGCAGCTTTTTGGTCTGCCGATTGGGGGAAAGGAGCCTCAACATGAATCGACCGCAACCAGGAACGTGGCACACGGACCCGGCCCACTTTGCTCGGCCGACTCGGCGCGATTTCCTCCGCGTCGGGTTGTTGGGAGGCTTCGGCTTGAGCCTCGGCGACATGTTGAGGATCGAAGCCCTTCGCGCTGCGGAGCCGGCCGGACGACGCCTCGAACCGAAAGCGAAGTCCGTGATTCACGTTTACCTGCAAGGCGGCTTCGCTCACATGGACAGCTTCGACCCGAAGCCCGACGCACCGGCAGAGTATCGCGGCATTTTGGACACGGTCCCCACCAAGCTGACCGGCGTCCGGTTCAGCCAGCACATGGCGCGGACGGCCCAGATCGCCGACAAACTGTGCATCGTCCGCAGTATGACCCACACAGAGGTGGACCACAGCCGCGGCGAGCACAGCATGTTCACGGGGTATCGCCCCAGCCCCGCGTTGGTTTACCCGAGCATGGGCAGCGTCGTGTCGCACGAGTTGGGTGTCCGCAACAACATGCCGCCGTACATCGTCGTGCCCACTGCGGGAAGCCAGTACTTGGGCAGCGGTTATCTCAGCAACGCTCACGGCCCCTTCGCCTTGGGTGCCGACCCTGGGCGACCCGG
>JAOAAM010000317.1 GCA_026418875.1 Gemmataceae bacterium
AGCCAGATCAGATCATTAAAGAGGATCACCAGGCCCCAGGTACCCGGCAGCCGCTGTTGGTACCATGCCCAGGCGAAGCCCATCGGGCCGAACACCTTCCCGAGGAACCCCACCAGGACGATGGGCCAATGCGTTCGGTGATCTCGGGCTGCGAGCAGGTAACCAATGCCGTAGACGCCGACGACCATGCCCACGCATTGCCACACCTCGGGGTGGTTGAGTCGCTCGACGTTCGTCAGATCGAAGAGAAAGTGGGGCCAGCAGATGACGGCGAAGCCCCAGACGAGGTTGTAAATGCCGGCGGCGACCAGGCACCGTCGCATCCAAGCGGGGGCTGCGGGGGAAGAATTGGAGTTCATCGTCGCGTTTCCAGAGTTACCGCGGCCGGACAGTAGCTAGCCCGCCGTCGACGCCGAGGACTTGGCCGGTTACCCAACTCTGCTCGGCGTGGAGCAACCAGTCGATGGCGGAGGCGACATCGCCGGGTTCGCCGATCCGGCCAAGAGGGTGCATCGCCAGGGAGACTTTCAGCGTGGCTTCGTTACTGGTCAGACGCGCGGTCAGGGGGGTGCGTACCAAGCCCGGGGCTACGCAATTCACCCGGATGCCGCGATTCGCATAGGTGGCCGCGGCGGCAAGCGTCAATCCGATGACGCCCGCCTTCGCGGCGGCAATGGCTTCGTGGTTCGCCAGGCCGACGCGCGCAGCCACCGAGGAGACCAACACGATGCTGCCCCCTGTGCTCATCATGACCCGGGCGGCCGATCGGACCACGGCGAAGGCGGTCGTCAAGTTGGCTGCGATGGTCGCGTTCCACTCTGCCTCGCTCGTCAGGTGAGCGCCCTTCAGGAGCAAGGAGCCGACGCAGTTGGCTGCACCATCGAGCCGACCGAATCGCTGGACCACTCGATCCACGCAAGCATCGACATCATCGATCCGGGTGGCGTCGAGAGGCTCGGCGACCGCGTTTAGTGCTTCGGCCAGGCGATGCAAGCGATCCGGCTGTCGAGCAATTAAGACGAGTTGCGCCCCCCGGGCGGCCAGCTTGCGGCACAGGCTCTCACCGATGCCGCCAGTGGCCCCGAAAATCGCGTAAACCGGATGATTGGCCGTCGCCGATGCCGTCATCAGTACCCCTCCGTCGGGAGAACCGCCGAGTCGACCGCCGTTTAACTTGGTCTGAGGGCCGGCTGCGGCGAGTGGCCACAGCGGCGCCCCAGACGAGTCGATTCCCACCTCGCGGCTGAAATCATCGCTCCGATCCGGGGGAAGTGCAGGCCGCGATCGGGTTACTCTTGCTCGATCCGATGGTAGCGACCGGGCTTCAGGTCATGAACGATTTGTTTTCTCGGCTGGCCGCTGGGCCACTCGATCGTCAACGGCCCGACGTTCTGTGCCTGCCCCAGCCCGAAGACAATGCGCGGGTCGTGTGCTGACAGGTAGCTTCCCCCGCCTTTGACGAAGCGCACCAAGTCGCGGCCATCGACAGTCAAAGTCAGTCGTGCCCCGACGACGTCGCGGCGGTTTTTGCCCTTCAATTCGACCCCGATCCATCGATGGTCGGGGGCCGCCACGTTCTTGAGAATGCGGACCGGTTCGTGAACGTGGACGAAGACGAGGTCGGGTCGGCCATCGTTGTCTAAGTCGCCGACTGCGAGGCCACGGCCTCGATGACTGCCTTGGAAATACGAGCCGCCCCGGTGGTTGCCGTCGCCGAAAGCTCGTTGCAGTGCCCCCTTGCCCGTGGCCGGCAAGTTGATGAACAGGATCGGTCGTTGCTTCAAATTGTCCCGCGGCGGAAAGTAGACGACGTGCCCATTGCTGATGACGATGTCTTCCCAGCCGTCGTTGTCCACATCGACGAACTTGGTGCCGAAGCCAACGAAATTAGGTCCGATCACGCCCAGTCCCGCGGCGGGAGTGCTGAAGGTAAACGACATTCGGTTGTTGATGACGACGTTTTTGTAGAGGGCGTGGTACTCGCTTTCGTAATTGGTGACAAAGATGGAAGGTCGGCCGCAGCCATCGAAATCGGCGGCGTCTACCCCCATGCTGCCGTTGGGCACGCCATTGTGATCCCGAGCCACACCCCAGGCGAGGCTTTTGTCCTCGAAGCGCATCTCGCCGGGCTTGCTTCGGTTCAAGTACAGAAAATTGTCGGTCGTGTCGTTCGCCACGTAAATGTCGGGTTTCCCGTCGCCATCGACATCCACGAAGAGCACGCCGAGTCCTTTGCCGTAGTCTTTATCGTCTCGGCGAACGCGCAGCCCAGCCGACTCCGTGACGTTCTCAAATGTCCCGTCGCCGCGATTTCGCCACAAAGCATGCGGCACGCTGTCGAAAGTTTTCGGCGGGCAAACATCGTGGGAAACCTTCACCGTGTAGCCGTTGCAGGGGGGATGGTTCTTGGCGAACGACCAGTTGACATACTGACAAAGGTAGAGGTCGGGATACCCGTCGCCGTCGAGGTCGCCCCAAGCGGCACTGGTACTCCAGAAGTGGTCGCCCGGCTGGTTCGATTCGAGGCTCAGTTGGTTCGGATTGCCGCCCAGCAGGCCGGCTTTTTCTGTCACATCCACAAATTTGCGGCCGCCCCGCTCGTCGGCTTCGTTGTGCCAGAGAGTCACTCGTCCGTACCCCGTGACCAACAGATCGGGAAAACCGTCCAAATCGTAATCGGTGACCGCGGCTCCGTGGGTGTAGACGTTGGGTTGTTGTGCCATTCCGACTTCATCCGTGACGTCCTCGAAGCGGAAATTCCCTCGGTTACGGTAGAGTCGCCCACGGTAGCCGAAGATGCGTGGCGGGTCGGCCTGCTTCAGTTTCGGATTCTTTTCCCGCTCTTG
>JAOAAM010000407.1 GCA_026418875.1 Gemmataceae bacterium
GGTTGAACTGCGGATGGCGGGTTACGAGGTGGAAGAGATCGCCCAACGGTTGGGACGGTCCAAACGCACTGTTGAGCGCTTGCTCCAAGCCTGCCGACACGAACTGACTCGAATGCTGACCGAGAGCGACACCGATGCCCAACGTAGCGTCCCCTTTGATTCTATCAACTGACCTCGAGTCGCGGATCGCGGCGTTTGAGCGGGCTTTCGCCCGGAACAGCCGCGTCGACCCCGCTGACTTCCTCCCGCCGGAAGATCATCCTCAATACCGGCCGATGTTGGCGGAGATTTTGCGGGTGGATTTGGAGTTGCGCTGGGCGCGACGCATCCCGCAGACGATCGAGAGTTACCTCGCCCGCTTTCCCATCCTGCAAACGGATCCACACTTGCTCGGGCAGTTAGCGTTTGAAGAGTATCGTCAGCGGGTGCAAGCCGGGGAGAACGTGTCGCCCGAGGAATACTGCCGTCACTTCGGCCTGGCGTGGGAACACTGGCCTGCCGCGGATGCCGTCGAATCGCCTTTTGACGAGGCCACGTGTGCGGTGGATTGCCGGCCCGTCGTCAACCGCGATTCTTGGCGAAATGGCTTCCGCACCGAGCCAATAAGCGAACGGACGGACCTTCCCGACGTCGGCGATCTCGTTTTGCGTCGCTTTCGGATCAAAGAGCCTCTCGGCCGGGGAGCGTTTGGCAGTGTGTTCCTGGCCGAGCGATTGGACTTGTTCCATCGGCCGGTGGCTCTGAAGTTCTTGCATGGTCCGAGTGTCGAGCCGGCCATGCTCGCTCAATTGATTCACGAAAACATCGTCCCCATCGAGTCGGCCGAGCGGTACGGGTCGATGGTGGTCATCTGCATGCCCTTCCGCGGCCGCACAACACTGCAACATATCATCGATTCCCTGCCCCGCGGGTCGGTGGCGTCGCTCTCCACGGCGAAATTGCTGGCCAGCACCGTGCGTGAACGTTCGGCCGGGCGATGTTCGTCGTCGGCTGGAGGCGTTTCGGCGAATTCCGGCTCGGGTCACTGCGACCCATCCGAGCACTCCTCGCAGGTCCGCAAGTTGTCGGAATTGGAGAAGCTCGCCCACATGGGCCATGTCGAGGCGTCGCTGCGGATCATTGCCGCCGTGGCCAACGGCCTGGCCCATGCGCATGACCACAACATCGTGCATCGTGACCTGAAGCCGGCCAACATCCTCTTGGCCGACGACGGGACGCCGATGATTCTCGACTTCAACTTGGCGGCGAGTATCCGTCGAGTGGATTCCGACGATCCGGTCCGACTCGGCGGAACCTTCCCCTACATGGCCCCCGAACAGATCGAATCTGCTCGATCGAAAAACGAGTGCTTGGACCCCCGCAGCGACTTGTACTCCTTGGGCGTGGTCCTGTTTGAATTGCTGACCGGCCGACTCCCATTTCCAAAAGTCAAACGATTGTCCGAAAATTTCATCGAGCGGATGCTCCACGATCGCCGGACGATCCGCATCGACGTGCGGCGACACAACCCCGCGGTGTCCGAATCCGTGGCCGATATCGTTGCCAAGCTGTTGGCGTACGATCCCGCGGACCGATACCAGTCGGCCCGGCAAGTGAAGGAAGACATCGAACGGGAACTGAACAACTTGCCGCTGAAACACGCCCGGGAAACGTCTTGGCGGGCGCGTTGGCGGAAGTACCGGCGCCGGCATCCACGCTGGACCACGGCCATTGCACTGTCCGTCTTTGTGATCGCGCCAGCCATGGCAGTCGCCGGGTTACAGTATCTCAGCTATCAACGGCTCAGCGAGCGACAGCGTGCCGAAGCGATCGTCAAGCGCGACGAAGCCTTGCGTGATGCGTTCGCTGCTCAAACGATGGCCCACTCGGCGAGTCGGGATTCGCGATTGCTCCGTCTTGGGCTGGCTCGGGCCGAGCAACTGGCCGAGAGTTATGGCCTGAACCGCTCGAACTGGGAAGATCAACCCGACATGCGGAAACTCACCGAAGCGGAACAGCGTGAGCTACTCCGCCACTTGGGCGAGACGTTCTTCGTGGTTGCCACGGCCGCGGCCGAAGCGGACCAGCGGAACCCGCAGCGGGTGTTGGCCGGGAGGGTCGAGAGGTTGCAGCAATGGGCCGACCTGTGCCGAAAGCGGGCCGGGGGAACCGCACGCCCTGAGTCGCCCCGGAGGGTGCAGGCACCGCACGACCTTGGCCGACTCACCGACGAGGAACTGTATGAGTTGGGCGTCGGCATGATGGGCGAGCGACGCTACCGGGAAGCGGTTGGCGTTTTGCGGGAACTGACGTCACGGGATGGGGATCATTTCCCCGCGTGGTTCCGCCTGGCGGATTGCCTGGGCAACATGGGCCGAGATGGCGAGGCCGTCGCCGCTTGGACAGTCTGCGTCGCCTTACAACCGGACTCTGCGGTCTGCCATTTCAACCTGGCATGTGCCTACGCCAACATGCAGGATTTTCTGCGAGCCGAGAAATCGTTTTCCAAGTCTTATGAATTGGATCCAGACTTGGTGAGCGCGTTGGCCAACCGGGCCGTCTGTCGGTCGCGGCTGGGTCGATGGGATGACGCCTTGGCCGATTGGAACGAGGTGATCGAGCGGTGGCCGGGCGCGGCTTACTTTCGCCTGCGGCGTGCGCATTGCCTTGCCAAACAGGGGTTGCCCTTTGCGGCATTCGTCGATCACGCCTTGGGCATGAGCATCGAACCAGACGATGAGTTCGGGTACTCGATGCGAGGGCACATACGGCTCTTCGGAAGTGACGGTACAGAGCCGATTTCGCGGCTCAGTCAAGCGGAGGTGGAGGGGGGCCTACGTGACTTGGATCGCGCGATCGCGATGAACCCGCGCAATCGAGTGACGCTGCAAAATCGGGTGGCAGCCTTGGAACGCTTGGGTCGATGGAAGGAAGCGGCCCAAGCGGCGGAGGAGGCACTCCAGCAATACCCTGAGTTGTCGCTGTTGCGAGCCCAACTTGCCGGCTTCCTGGCCCGATTGGGGCGCGAAGAGGAAGCCGTGGCTGCGGTCCAGCTGGCACTTGAGGAGTCGGGAAGCCAAGCGCACGTGCTGTATCAAGCTGGTGCGGTTTACGCTTTGCTGACCGCAGCGAACGCGAGGTATCGCGACGAAGCGATCCGGCACTTGGAGCGGGCATTCTCCCGGGGCTTCGATTGGCCCAGCTTCTATCGGAACGATCCGAGTTTGAAAGCCTTACGTGGCGAAGCCCAATTCGAGAAGTTGATCGCCATGTCCGACACCCTGCGGGCGGTGAGAAATGCGTTGAACCGGCCGTGAAAAAATTTCCCGATTGGTTGGCGGATACTTCGGTGGTTTCCGGTTTCCCTGATCGGGCACGGATTGAGCCGGAACGATCGTCCAGCTGATCGACCACCCCACTCCACCACAGGCTCAGCTGGGCGTCAAGGTTTCACGGATCGGCCTATTTTCTGATCGGCGCGGAAGGAGCGCGCCGATTTTTTCATTTTTTCCTTGCTTCGTCGGAATTCCGTGATTACACTCGCCCCCGTGGGTGCCTGTGGTGGGCAAACACAGTGGGGTGGCGAGGTCGCGCACAACGGGGGCAATGCGCCCCGTCCTCTCACTTACCACTTCGGATTGGTAGCCGAGCCTGAGGGGGTGGGGTCGGCTTCGTCAACGAAAACCCAAGGCAGCAGACGACCGATCCCCAGACCACTCCGGCAGAGGCTCCGATTCGTGCATCGTAGTCGTGCGCCAAACGGAGAACCGGAATGTCGTTCCGTTTCCGTCCCGTGATCGAGAGTCTGGAGAATCGCGAGACTCCGACGATCCCTGTTCAACCGCTGGATCCTCTTCTCCCGGGCAACCCCAGCCCGCCGCCTCCGCCGGAAGCTCCCGTTCCGCCGCCGGTTGACGGCGTCCCGGGTGTCCCGGTCCAACCGATTGACCCGATTGCTCCGCCCGGCTGATCGTTTTTGAGACCAAGAACGAGTCTGTCTTGTTGATCGATCCGGTGCCAAGACTTCGCGCAAAGGTTGAATTCTAGGAGGCCGAGGCGGCAAGCCGCGTCGGGCCATCCTGATCGAGAGGTTGGGTGAAGATGGAGCTTCTCCCAACCTCTCGTCCTTTTCGCCACGGTTCACACCCCTCTTCACAATTGTCACTTTTTCTCTGGACAGGAGCGACGGCTTCGGTTATCCGCCGCCCCACTCTGACATCGATTCGGGGGACGCGATCGACAGATCCATGTCGCACAGGGGGAACGTTCGACATGGGGCAGCGATCGAGTCGTCGATGCGGAGCGGCCCAGGTTGCGGAGTCTGAATTTTTTACCTTCAGACTCAAGTGAAGCGGGGCCGATGTTGGATTCAGGAGCGGGTCCAGCTTGGGCCTGCGGCCACGGGGGGTTGGCAAGCTTTCGCTGATGTCGGTGACGTGAGCAGCCCGGCCGACGACGGCTACGTGGGGCGATGTTGCGTGAAGACGCGGCGGACGACGGTCCGTCCTCTCCCGCCTTCATCCCGCTTTGCTGCGTCCAGTTGGGACATGCTCTGAGTTCCAGGGGGCGATCGCACAGCGGAACGAGACGGCTCGACCTAGGCTCGACCTAGGCTCAAACGTCTCGCCCCAGACCGCTCATCGATCGAGGAACTCACTCCGACGGGCTTGCCCAACAACAGGGGAGGGAGCCCGGAAATGGTGACACAGACCGAAACGGACGTCCAGCAACTTTGGCAAGCCTTCCATGCCGATCGTTCGGTCGAAGCGCGGAATCGTCTCGTCGAACGTTACTTGCCCCTGGTGCGGTACAATGCCGAACGCATCTGGGCCCGACTCCCGGAAGGGGTCGAACTCGACGATCTCATCAGCGCGGGAATCTTCGGGTTGATGGATGCGATCGACGCTTTTGATGCCACCCGTGGCGTCAAATTCGAGACGTACTGCGTCCCCCGCATTCGCGGTGCCATGCTCGATGAACTCCGCACCATGGACTGGGTGCCCCGGCTGGTTCGCAGCAAAGCGAGCAAACTGGAAGAGACGAGAAAATCTCTCGAGGCCCAACTGGGACGACCGCCTCGCGCCGAAGAACTCGCCGAACGGCTCGGGGTGTCCCTCGAAGAACTCGAAACCTTGATTGGCGAAGCGACCGCCGTCGGCTTGGTGAGCCTCAACAAAAAGTGGTACGAAACCGACAGCTACAAAGACGTCCGCGAAATCGACATTCTCGAAGACAAAAAGGCCGAAGATCCCACGCACCGCTTGCAAAACCGCGACCTGATGCGGCTCGTCACTCGCGGGCTGAATCGCAACGAACGGCTCATCATCATCCTGTACTACTACGAAGAC
>JAOAAM010000430.1 GCA_026418875.1 Gemmataceae bacterium
TCAATCCTCCGCATGTGGCCTGTAGCACTCCCATCACTTTATACGGTTGTCCGCTGGATCCGCATGTGTCCGAGGCGCACGACTTGGGCGATGCGTCGTATGCGTTCACCTCTTACCTTGGGGTTTCTGGTCAGGACCGACTACAGGGGGATGGGGTGCTTGCGTTCAATTCGGCGGTCAAGATTGCCGACATTCGCGACGGGACGACGCAAACGCTGATGGTGGGGGAACGGGTGGTTTATCCGGCCTCGCGGTTGGGCTGGTGGTACGCTGGATCCGGACATGACAGGACGGGTTCCGCAGGTTCGATTTTAGGTGTCCGCGAACGGCCGGATTGGGTGTACAGGTCAGCGTGCGAAGACTACCCGCCGCCGTCGTTCCGAGAAGGGGAAGAACAGAATCCCTGCTCGCAGTTGCATTTTTGGAGTTATCATCCCGGCGGCGCGAATTTCGCCTTCGCCGACGGCTCGGTTCGCTTCTTGCGCTACACCATCGACCCGATCATGCCGGCGCTGGCGACTCGGGCGGGCCGCGAAGTGGTGTCCATCCCGGATTGAACCCCGGGCATGCCCCGATTGACAGTCGCGTGTTTTATCCAAAACTTCGTCATAGCGCTCATTGGGGCCGCCGTCGGTAGCTGCCGTGCGGATGGCGCTCCCATCACGTCCCCAAGTGGGTCGGCTCCGACGCAACCCGTCGCGAATGCCAATTCCCGAGTGTCCAGCGCGGAGCGTTCCGGCGGTGAAGGCTGGCATACGACATAACCCACCTCCACTCCACGATCGCCGAGCGGGAAGCTTTTTCGGCATGGCCCGTGGGCCAACGGGAACCGACCGAGGCTGGGCAAGAGCCATGAAAAGATGGAAATGATGGAAATTCATGAAAAAGTCGGCTCTGAGGTGAATGGTGGGAAGATGATGACCGGCGAGGAGGCGTTGCAGGCCCGCTTGGTGACGTCCTGGGACGCCCCCGACGTCCGAGTCGGAGGGAGGCTGTCGGAATCCAGTGAGCAGGTTCGGCTTGCCCCGTCGGGCGATTTGGTGTTTGATGTGGGCCGCACGGAAGGGACGCCGAATGATCGCATATTGCCAATCCATCTGGAGGTTTCGGCATTTCTGGCTATCGCTGGTGAAGCTGGACTTGCGCACCCGTTACCGCCGCAGCCTGCTGGGGATCGGCTGGTCGCTGCTGCATCCGGTTTGCATGACGGCGATCTTGTGCGTGGTGTTCCACAAGCTGTTTCACTTGAGCCTGATGGACTACGCCCCGCATGTGCTGGCGGGCTTGGCCGTGTGGCAGTACGTTCTGACATGTTCGTTGCAGGGGTGTCAGTCGTTTTTTCAGGGCGAGCATTACATCCGCCAAACGCCCATGCCCTTGGCGATCTTCCCATTGCGAACGACGCTGGCGGCGACGTTCCATTTTCTGGTCGCGATGGGCTTGGTCGTCGGATTGCTGGCGATCCTCGCCGTGGGCGGTTGGCGACCGTGGAACCCGCTGGGGGTCGTCGGTGCCCTGCCGGGATTGGGCCTGCTGTTCCTGCTCTGCTGGTCGCTCGCGGTGATCTTCGGGACGATGACCGTCTTCTTCCACGATGTGCAACACTTGTCGGAAGTCGGGTTTCAGATGTTGTTTTATGCCACGCCGATCATGTACCAGGCCTCGTTGCTGGAGTCGCACGGTTTGGGCTGGTTGGTGCGTGTCAACCCGGTCGTGGTGATGCTTCGCCTGGTGCGCGAGCCGCTGTTGGACGGAACGCTTCCCTCCCTGGGGACCTACGCCGAAGGTTTCGCCCTGATCGCCCTCGCCGGCGGCCTGGCCTGCATGCTGTTGGCACGCATTCAGAAACGGTTGATCTTCCACCTGTGACGGGGCAACTGCTGCCCACCGCGCCAGCCCGCCAGGAGAGTACTCGCCCGCCGGAGAGACCATCCGAAATGGCCAGCATCGAGCTTGAGGACGTGTGCCTGCATTTCCGGGTTCGGCAAAAACGTCGGGTCACGCTCAAGGAGTACCTGCTGCATCGCCTCTATCGCCGGTCGGTCAATCCGGCGATGGAAATTCGTGCCCTGCACCACATCAACTTGTCCCTGAGTGACGGGGATCGAGTCGGCATCATCGGTCACAACGGAGCCGGCAAGAGCACGCTGTTGCGGCTCTTGGCCGGGATTTATCCCCCCACGAGCGGCCGACGGATCGTCCACGGGCAGATCAGTTCCCTGTTCGACCTGACCTTGGGCTTCGAGATGGAATCGACCGGTTGGGAGAACATCAACTACCGGGCGTTTTTACAGGGGGAAGGCCCGAAGTCGATCGCGGCCAAGCGGCGGGACATCGCGGAGTTTTGCGAGTTGGGCGAGTTTCTGAACATGCCGGTGCGGTTCTATTCCGCCGGCATGCTCGTCCGGCTGGCGTTCGCCATCGCCACGGCATTTCAACCGGAAATCCTGCTGATCGACGAAGTGCTGGGCGTCGGCGACCTGTCGTTCCAGCACAAAGCGCGAGCAAGGCTGAAGAACTGGATCGATCAAGCCCGGCTGATGGTCGTCGTCAGCCACGACACCGACAGCCTCGCGGAATTGTGCTCCACGGGTGTCTGGATGGACCACGGGTCGATTCGACAAGTCGGACCGATCCGCTCGGTCATCGCGGCCTATACCCGCTTCGTGTCGGAGGACGCGCGAGCCGCTTGATCCGACGGCGGAGCCATCGACGCTGGGTCAGTATCGACCGCCAAGGATTGGCCGAGTTCCGCGAGCCGCTGTTGCAAGCGGGGCACATCCTCCGCCGCGACGACCAACGCCGTCGGCCCGAGCCGCTCCCGGATGAGCCCCCTGGTCGCGGGCCATTGCAACAGCCCGTCGGCTGTCAGCTCATCGGGGACGTGCAAGACCAGGCAGGATCGCAGCCGCAGCGACGCCGATTCCTCGGGCAAGGCCAAGAGTCGGGCGGCTGGTGACAGCGGCTGCCCCGCGCGTTGCATCAGCCAGCGATCCAAGTCCCCGATGGTCCAACCTTGGGCCAAGGCCTGGCGCAACAGCGGCCGAGCGAAACGGTAGTGCGGGCCGCCTGCCGCGGATTCGACCGGCTCGGCGAATCGGCGCAACTCGACCTCCAGAAGCAGGTCCGATCGCGCGGCATCGACATGCAACTCCAAGCCGTCCTCGCTCACGCGGATACATCGTTCGGGGGGGTCGAGGAAGTCGCGGCGGGCCAGCAGACGGATCTGCCGATAATCCAGACGCTCTTCATCGCGGACCAGGCCGAGGCGGTCGGTCAACTTGACGTCGATGAGGCCGCGGCGGAGGGCCTCGTCGAGATCGGCGGCGGTGGCACACTCCACGAC
>JAOAAM010000476.1 GCA_026418875.1 Gemmataceae bacterium
CTCCCGCTGGTGGCGGCGGCACCGGGGAAAGACGGGGTGCGTGAAGTCGGCGAGTTAACACCGGAGCTGATTGTGGCCCACAGCCAGGTGCTTCCCCATGTCGAAGGTGCTATGGTGCTGGTCGCCACAAACGATCACCGCTGGGCGAAGATGCTGGTGCTGGCGGCACGACACAAGTTCACACCCCCGGGCGGCGGCGAACCGCAATTCATGCCCGTCTTCCGTATCGAACGCTTCGTGACCTTCCGTGAAGGCGGGGATCGATCGGTTCAGGCGTCCGGTCAAGGGATCAGTTTGTTTGCCGGCTTCCGTTTTCACCTCGACTGGGGGCAGGTCGTCCCGGAGGCGTTGGGCGGCGATCTTCAGGTGGTCGCCGAGCCGGGGAAAAAATTGACGCTGCGGCCTGTCGGTCAGGCGAAAATTTACCTGCTGACACAGCCCCTCCCCGAGGCCGCCCCGCGGGGTGTTCGCCGGCTCGAATCCGGCGAGAAATTTCAAGCCGAATATTTCACGGGTGTCTATCGCCTCCACGATGATGGCCGCCGCTCCGGAGTCCTCCGACTCACCGTCGGCGAGGGGGGCGACATCACCGGCACGCTTGTCAGCGATGCGAACGGACGTGAGTACCCGGTGACAGGCTCCATCGGCCGACCCAATTACAAAATCCAGTTCACCGTGCAATTCCCGCAGACTCAGCAGGAATTCACCGGCTTCATGTTCACCGGCAATGGCAAAGCGATCGCGGGGATCAGCAAGATGGAGGAGCGAGAGGCAGGTTTCTATGCCGTTCGACTTGAATCGACCGAGACCGGCCGATGAGGGGTCATCGACGCCCCGTCGTCCCAGCCCCCAACGATGAGGTTTGTCTCCGGGGTCGATACCGCCGCAGAAAGTCGAGAACGTCTCGATCTTCTTCGAGCGTCTCGTAACCCACCTCCCGGAGTTCGCGTAACGCCGATTCGACGGGCCAGTTCTCATACTCCATGCGAAAGATGCAGCACATGGTTCCGGTCCGGTGCGTCCCCTTGAAGCAGTGAATCAACACGGGATAATGCCGCGGGTCGTCCATGATCTCCAGAAATCGCTTCACGTTTTCCTCGGCGGGGATCGAACCATCCGGCGCGTTCCACGGGAGCGGTGGCAAACGGTAGTGAAAAAGCCCCTCTTTTCGGCACCACTCTTCCTCGTCTCGATCAGGGTGCGGTTGCCCTGGTTCGTAGGCACCGCGGAGCGTGACGACCGTTCGGATGCCGTGGTCGTGACAGATACGTTTCAGCCCGGCGAGCGACAATTGGCCGCTGCGATATAGGACTCCGGGCCTCACGACGCGGAAATTGCGGCGATGCGGGTGCCGCGCCCAGCGATAAAAGAACGGTCCGGCGACGATCATGCCCAACAACGAGAGCGCCAGCAGATACCGAAGTCCCGCGCGCATCGCACCAAATCCTCAGACGAGGTATGACGAAGGACAGAACGAGCGGGAAATTTACCTTGCTGGCTTCAATCTGTCTGCGCCGGTTCGGGGGGCTGAAGTCGGCGGACCAGCCATTGCACGAATTGTTGCATCCAGCGAGAGAAAAGCGGCGGACGGCCCGCGATCATCGGCGGAAACCGATCCGAAAGGTTCGGTCGGAAAATCATCAGGACGTACAGGGGCAGATACCACAACACGTACAATCCGCCCTGGTCCGCATACCAGAATTGGATGCCGATCAGAACCGCAGCCGACAGGGCGATGACGTGCCCTAGGTTTTTCGGTCGCGGCCAGAACGCGGTCAAGATGATGAGTGTCAGGTGCAGGACGAAGACCGGCAAGCGATACGCCCCATGCACTCCGTGCCATACGCTGGGAAGGGAACTTCGTCGCCAGGGTTGCCAGTCGGTTAGACCGAACACCTCACGGACACTGTCGGCGAGATTGCCTTCGCGCCACAGCACATAAGCGGTCAACCCGAGGGTGACCACCGCGGCCGAGATGAAACCCGTAAAAAAGCGCTTGGTCCCGCTGCGACGATAGAAGCTTAGCCAGATCGGGGCAGTCAACGCAGGGAAGAAGCAAGTTCCGGCACCCACGCCCAACAAAACACCGCAAACGACCGGACGCCGATATGCGAAGACCGCCCAGACCAACAACGCCGCGGGCAACACATGATGCACCTCGCGGACGTGGTATGCCGTGTAGGGCAGCAGCAAGTACAATGTGCCCGCCGCCATGCCATTCACCACGTTGCCGAAATGCACCGCCACCACCAGCACCAACCCCGTGAAGACCGCGGCATGAAACAGCAACGCCAAGATCCGCGGAACCCAAAAACGTGCCGACGTCGGCGTGGCCAATGGAGCGCCGGCCAATTGCTGCACTTGTTCGACGGTCTGCGTGCTCGCCTCGTCCAGCACATCCAGGGCGGTCGGTTTTTTACCCACCGGCTGTTGTGATTGATCCCGACGCATGGCAATCGGGACCATGCAGATAAACAGCGCTGCTGCGAACCAGGCCAAGCCAGCCTGGTTCAAATTCGGGGGCAACGCCGGTCGGCTGACGAGGGCCATGTCCCAAAGGCATCGAATGAACAATGCCAGCGACCCCGCCATTAACCAGCCGAACCCGTAACTCGCCCAGAGTGCCGCTTGGGGATGTTCAAATGTGTTCGGGTACGGCTGAATGCCATACGCGTGTTGCAGGAAGAGAAAACCCGGGACCAGCAGATAGCACGACACGAGGTCCCAGTTCCGCAAGCTGAGCAGTCGGTTGAACTTGAACAAGAGTCCCACCGCTAGCATCAGCGAGAAATAGAACCAAGTAGTTGCATTGGGCAGGTTGAAATCAAGAAACACCATAAGCTGATCCCGCACCGTGGGGAATTGTCCCCGTTTCGGTCTGGGAATTCAAGATAAATCGGGGCAAAATTCAGCCGCCCATCGCGACTCGACGCAACTCTTCCGCCGCTCGACGGGTCGCGGCCTCGATCTTCTCCTCCCAACATCGCTCTTCGGGGGGAAAGGGAAACACCACACCCCGCGAACTGTTGATGACCGCCCCCATTCCCTCGTCGCGGAAGGCCCCTGCCACGTCGTCGGCCGTGCCGCCTTGGGCTCCATACCCGGGCACCAAGAACCAACATGTTGGCAACATCCGCCGCAACTCTTGAAGCTCCGCCGGGCGTGTCGCCCCGACGACGGCTCCCACATCGCCGTAACCTGCCGCGCTCAGGTTCTCCTCGGTCCAACTCCGGACGGCCGCGGCCACGTGCTGGTACAGCGGTCTTCCCTCGCAAGGCAAATCTTGAAACTGACCTGCCCCAGCATTACTGGTTCGAACGAGGATGAAGACGCCGCGGCCGCGCGACCGGGCTGATCGGAGAAACGGCTCGATCGAGTCCCGCCCGAGGTAGGGATTGATCGTCACGGCATCTGCCCCGAAATACTCGTAGGCTGCCTCGGCATAGGCCGCCGCCGTCGTCGCAATGTCCCCACGCTTGGCGTCCAGGATTGTGACGAGATCCATTTCCCGCGCTCGGCGGATCACGGTCCGCATGACCTCGAAGCCCGAGCTTCCCAAAACCTCGAAGAAGGCACTCTGCGGTTTGACCACACCCACCCACGGGGCCACTATGTCCAACACCCGC
>JAOAAM010000505.1 GCA_026418875.1 Gemmataceae bacterium
TGGCTTTGGCGGAACACGCACTACTGGCACGGCGAGGAGGGGGGGCAGGACTTGTGGGGCCGAGGTTTGGGCCAAGGGCCGGACAACAAACAGCGCGAATACTGGACCGGACTATTCGCCCACGGGTTTGCCTTGTGTGGCACCACCCACGCCCAGTGGGTGGCCGAGATGGAGGCATTGCTTGGCCACAGTCGAGGCCGCAGTGTGGGGACAGCGGGTCACGTCTCGTTCGAGGTGTTCCTCACGGGCGGTGAGTACGGCTCGGGGCGATGGGTCCTGCTCGACCATGATTTGTCCACGGTCGTGTTCACGCCGGACGGAAAGCGGCTGATGGGCCTGGCCGAGATCGTGCCTGCGTGGAGGCAACTCACCGACCGACGTTACGAACCGAAGCGGCAGCGGGGCTGGCTCCCATGCGGTCTGCATCCCGACGATTGCCACAGCTTCTCCGCCTACTCGTTTGCGGAATACCTGAGCGGCTATGCTGGTCCGCCGCCGATGGTCCACCTGCGTCGGGGGGAGACTCTCCGCCGATATTTCCAACCGGGCTTGGATGATGGCCAAACGTTCGTGTTCTGGGGCCGAAACGACCGCCGGGGCGGGATTCCCGGTCCCGAACGCTCCCGCACTTGGGTCAATCAGCCGGAGAAGATGTATCGCTCGACCACCGGCACGCCGCACATCGACGGCCAGGCCCGGTATGCCAATGCGGTCTACACCTATCGGCCCGACTTCCGCGGCGACTATCGAGAGGCCGTCGTGTCCGAAGACGATTCGCAAGTGACGTTAGAGTTTGCCACGCCGTACATCATCGCCGCGACACCCGCCAACGACCAACCGTGGGGCATCTATGATCCCGGGGCACGCCACGGGCTGGTGCTGCGTGGAAAACCGATCGGCAAAGTCTCGGTGTCGGTGGACCACGGGCGATCGTGGACGGAGGCCAACATGAGCGAGGCGACCCTCGATCTGACTGACGCAGTGAAAGGGCATCGGCAATACTGGCTGCGGCTGCATCAGCCGGCGCGAAACCTGATCGAGTCGGGATTGGTCATCACCACGACCTGCCAATGCAACGGGTCGGTGCTGCCGCGGCTGCGGGATGGCGGAACGCGGGTGAGCTACGCTGCCAGCCGTCGAGCGCAGCTGAATGTTGGGCCAGGCCTGCCGTTGGCGTTGGCCCACGTGGTGGCCGGTGCGATGGATTCGCCGACGGTCACGTTGGAGTTGTCCAGCCCCCGGGGCGAGCCGATTCGACAGGTGTATGCCGCGGCCAACATCCGCTCGGGGTCGCCGCCCGATCCGAAGGTGGCGTATCACATCGAGATTTCCCGGGATGCCGGCCGCACTTGGGAGCCATTGGTTCACGATTGGCGAATCCATCGGCAGGGCGACGAGCCAAAGGATTTCTGTAGCCAAAGTTTCTGCTGGGGTCATGCGGACTTGGCCGGGCCGGGCCGAAATGTGCAGGTCCGATTCCGCAACACAAGCGGCAAGGCCTACCTTCGAGCCGAGGCGCACCTCGTCTACGAGACGGCCCCCGCCGACCCCGTTCGCATCACCTTCGCCTGGACCGACGACACCGGGGAACACATCCATCGCCACGTCGTTCATGGAGAACAAGACGAGTGGCAGGTGCCCACCGGGCGCGATGTTCGTACCCGCTGGGTGGAGATGGAGGTGGTAAAGGAGTAGGGGCTATCCCGTGAGCGAGCCGCCCGACGATTCGATGACGATCCTCCAGGATGCCAGCCTGTCGTCTTCGAGTCGGGTCGGCGTTCATCTAGCGGCGTCGGCCCGACGAGGGAGGCGACCAGGCATCGTAGGCCGACCAGCCGATCCAGCCGGGTTCTTGATCGTCGCCGAGAAGCCGGACGGTCGAGCCGCGTTTTTCTCGGACTTTGACGCGGTAGCAGTTGCCAGCGAACGACAATTCGCGCAAGCCGAAGACAGCGAAGGAGGCATCTTCGACGTCAAACATGGGCCTTTGGTCGCCTTCCGGGATTCCGGGGCCGTAATTGAACACGCCGAAGGCCTCGGTCCGACCGCCATTCGACGTCCGCACTCGGGTGCCTCTACCCTCGAACTTCATCCCCAGGATCCAGAGGTCGGCCCCGGCGTTGTTCACCAATGCGGGTTCGATTTCACCCTCGGGATTCAATTGCCGACACCACACTTTCTGTCCCGGTCGGCGAAGTTCGATCAGGCTGGGGGAATCGGTCACGAAGATGTTGCCCGTCCCAGTGCCCAGAATTCGGACGGAGCAACTTTCGACGACGAGCGTCTTGTTCGACGAGCGGTTTTCGAGGATGACCGGTGGACCGCCAAAGGAATCGATGTGTTGGAACTTGACGACGGGGGCCGAATTGTCCGTAACGACGAAGCGTCCCTCCTTCTCGCGGATGATTCTTCCCCAACCCAGTCCAAGGATCCAGCGAACGCTGCCGTGGACCTTGATTTCACCGCCGACGGTGTACCAATTGGGGTCGGGCCCGCCGCAGCCACGGAGGTAGACCACGGTCTGCTTGTTCTTTGCGGCCGCATCGATGGCCCGCTGAATCGCGGCGGTGTCGTCGACGTTGTCGCCGGCCTGCGCTCCGAAGTCGTTGGCGCAAACCCATTGGCTCAAGTCGGTTTCCCAAGCCACGGCGGGTTCGGGCTGGATCTCCAACTTGGGCTGCTCTTTCCCGGGGTCGAACAATCGCTTCACGGGGTGCGAGCTGAATTCGGCCACCTTCAGCCCGGGGAGGGTTTTGTTCAACAGCGGGCTTTCGACCAACAGGCCAAATCCTTCCGCCTGCACATCCCGCAGGTAGAGGACGCCCTCGTTGCGGATGGCCGGCTGTTTTGGGTCGCCGCCACGGAAGCGGCCGCCAACCAGGGCGACCACCCCGGCCCAGTGGTTCCAATCCTCCGGACGATGGACGTGGATCGCTTGTGGCGTGTCCTCCACCACGAGTTGCTCGACCGCCACCGAATTCGCCGACACGAACAGCCCGACCTTGCGACACTTCTTGATCGTCACCCGCGAAATGGTCTCGCCCCAGATCCACTGCGAGACAATGCCCGTCTCGAAGCCCTCGATCGTGCAATCCTGGATGAGGTTCGGCCCGCTCTGATCGCGGAATCCCGCATTGATGCCGACCTTGCCGTTGCCGATGACCCGGACGTTTTTCAAGCACCCGCTGTTGTTGGAGAAATAGCGAATTCCGTCGGTGTCAGGATTCCGCCCGACGTCGATGGTGAAGTTGCGCAGGTTCCGCATGAACCAGTCGGCGGAGGTCGGCCCTGTTTCGTTCGGATGCGTCCGCAGTACGGCGGTCACTCCTTGGACTCCGTCGTCGAGCTTGATGACGACGCCATCGCGGGATTCTCCGTAGAGCCACGGGCCGAGGGTGTGCTTGTAAACCAGCGATTTCGTGACGCGGTAGGTTCCATTCGGCAGGTACAGCACGCGGGTCCGCTTCTCCGCTCCCTGATCGGTCTCGTCCAAGCCCCGTTGCAACGCTTCGGTGTCGTCGGCGACGCCGTCTCCCTTCGCTCCCAAGTCACGCTTCGCATCGATGACGCAAGGATCCTTTGGCAAGACGGTCCGCAACCCTTCGGTTGCCGATGCTGGATGCAGGGTGAGCAGGACGACGGCAAGCCCGGTGGACGATCGAAGCGATGCCAACATGACGGTCTCCGCAGGGCTGACCGAAGTTCGGTCGACGGCGGTGATGGATGGGGACGAAATGACGACCTTCTATTGTTAGTCCCGGGGTGGCTCGGGATTCCACTGCAATCTGAAACCCGGCTGCGGGCATGCAGGGCGACTGTGTCTGACCAAGCCGCGACAGGCCCGGGAACCTTAACGCGACAGATTGAAGGCGGAACGGCTGCCGATTCGGCCCGCCCCGGCAATGGGGGCATTTTTTCCGTGATCCTCTTGCAAGAGCAGCAACCGTCCACGACAATGTCGCCCAACCTGCCTGACACCCTCGGAATTGTCCAACGTGACCGCTTCCCCACGTTTCCGCACCAGCCTGGTCCGTTATGTCGTGTTGGGGGCCTTGTGCTTCATCACGGTGGTGAACTACGTCCAGAGGAACAGCATCGGCGGGATGGTGGGGGCGATCACCTCCGATTTGCAGACGACGGACGAGTCGATTGGCCTGTCGGGAACGGTCTTTTTCGTGGCCTATGCCCTGATGCAGATTCCGAC
>JAOAAM010000529.1 GCA_026418875.1 Gemmataceae bacterium
GGTGTAGGGCTTGCCTGCCGGGATG
This sequence comes from Gemmataceae bacterium, assembly GCA_026418875.1. Lineage (GTDB taxonomy): Bacteria > Planctomycetota > Planctomycetia > Gemmatales > Gemmataceae > CAKZUU01. The sequence goes on from JAOAAM010000529.1 coordinate 26, forward strand.
ATGTCGTGGTGGGCTGGCCGGGCGATTTGTGCCTTGACCTGCATCGTGGTGATGGGGGCGAGCGTGGGGACGCCCTCGACTCGTCGGAAGTACGAGTAGTCGAGCGTCTGATAGAAGCCCTGGAAGGGTTCCGTAACCACGAGGATGCGTTGGAGCCATTTGATCGAGGCCATGCCGTACCACCCGCCGACGACGGCCCGCAGTGGAGCGCCGTGCCGTGGCGTCAGGGGTTGACCATTCATCGCCCAGGCGAGCATCACCTCCGGCTTGCGCGCCTTGGCCAGCGGCAGGCTTCGGGCAAAGGCGATATTCCCCGGCGATGGCGGGTCCGCGACGACACCCGAGTCCGCGCCTTCGAGGACGACCTCGACGGCATTGTCTGCCACTCCAGCCGCTTCGAGAACTTTGTTCAAGGGGCAGCCGGTCCACTCCGCCGTCCCCACCGCCCCGCTCTGCCAGGCGACGCCCCGCACCGGCGGCGTCAGGAAGACCCGGCCGTTGCCAGCACATTCCAACGTCAGCGGGCGGGTCGTCGGCTCACCAGCCAACTCCCGCAATTGGGCCAAGGACAAAGCCAACGGTTTCTTGACCGCGCCCTCGACCCGCAAGCGGAAGCTGGTCGGGTCGAGCTTCGGTACGGGGAAATGGTTTCGGACAAAAAAGGAGTCGGTCGGCGTGATGAAGCGGTCCAACGCGGCGAAATTCATCTCCAGGTTCTGCGGATCGTGAACCCGTTCGATCCGCGACGGCGGTTGTCCCTTGATGGCCGAAGCGACAGACGCCGTCGCCACGGACGCCAAAAATGCTCGGCGTGATGGCTCGTGAGACCTCGGAAACATCGGAGGACACTCCTTCCCACGGGGGCTGGGGAGTTTCGGCCTTCGTCCCTATCTTGATAACTGAGACTCGCCACGTCGGCGAGCCGATCCTGCCATTCCCACGAGGTTCCCATGCGGATGATCTTGAGCCTGACGGCATTTTGCGTCGTCGCCGGTCTGCTCGGGGCCGACGACAAGAAAGAGGGTCAAGTGAACGAACCGAAAGTCATCAAGACCGAGTCCGGTTTGCAGTACATCGATCTGAAAGAAGGAACCGGCGAACGGGCCCGCTCCGGCGACACGGTGGAAGTGCACTACACCGGCTGGCTGAAGGACGGCAAGAAGTTCGACAGCAGCGTGGATCGGGGCCGACCCTTCAGCTTCCGCCTCGGAGCCGGCCAAGTCATCAAGGGTTGGGACGAAGGCGTCGCGGGGATGCGTGTCGGCGGCAAACGGAAGCTCATCATCCCGCCGGAACTCGGATACGGCAAGCGAGGGGCCGGCGGCGTCATCCCGCCCGACGCCGAATTGACCTTCGAGGTCGAACTGCTGAAGATCAAGTAACCACCACCCCGTGCCGGCAACGCACCGCCGCGCGTCGATGGCACACGATTCACCAACTCGGCGACGAAACCTTGGCGTCGCCGAGCCACCCTACGCACTGCCACCAACACGGATCAGGCGAAGGTTGACAACTCCCCCAGCAGGTGATCCCTGCGGTTCCGGGGCAACATTTCCCGGCCGATGGCGTGCCTTGTCGTGACCTTTCGCGGCGGTCCGAAAATCATCTCACGACGACCGCCGCCTCGTGACCTTCCCGGCTCGGGATTTCTCGTTGGATTGTCGCGTTGGTTTGCCCGGCGTTTTCGCGCTTGGATTCCCCGGTGGTTTCAGCTGTTGGTTCCCGGGCATTTTCGCTTGTTGGTTCGGCTCGCCCGCGGGCTGAGCCGGTTCACTTCGCAGGACTTTCTCCATCGGCCGGCCTTTCGCCAATTCGTCGATGAGTTTGTCCAGGTAGCGGATTTCGCGCATCAGCGGGTCGTCGATCTCTTCGACTCTCACGCCGCAGATCGTCCCCGTGATCAGGTGTCGCCGGGGGTTGGGCTTCGGGGCGTCGCGGAAGAAAGTTTCCATCGTCGCCTCCTGCTTCAGTTGTTTCTCCAGGCCCTTGGGGGTGTAACCCGTGAGCCAGCGGATGACCGTGTCGACTTCGTCTTTGGTCCGACCTTTCTTTTCCGCTTTGGCGACCAAGAGCGGGTAGACCTTGGCGAAGGACATGGCAAAGACGCGCTGATAGTTGTTCATGAGGCCGATTCCTCGGAGGTAGACGCGATCCGGGGCGGGAAACTCGTTGGTTCAAGCTGCTTCCGCGACGCAAGGGTTTGTCAAGACGCCCAGCCCGTCGATCTCGACGGTGGCGACATCGCCGGGTTTGAGCCAGACGGGCGGTTTGCGGGCAGCACCGACACCCGG
>JAOAAM010000365.1 GCA_026418875.1 Gemmataceae bacterium
CAACTGGAGCGCGGGGAGTTGTTGCTGCACCCATTGGGCCAACGGCTGGAGCAAGTGCGAAGATTCTCGACTTTCCCACGCTGCCAGAATGTCCTGACAACACTGCCGAGCCAGACGGTCGATCATCGTCCGGCGAGGCCAGGTCAAACGAAACGCACCGAAGGTTTGGAATGGCAAGGCACCGGTATGTCGGGTTGTTTGACCCCGGCCCTTGTCCGCTTCCCGGCCCAGAGACGTGAACAGTTCTTGAAACAGGAAACCCGCCGCCATTCCCAGCAGCGGCCTCATCGCTTGGGCGTCGTCGAGTCGCGGCAACGGCAGCAGGGCGCAACGCCGGAAAGGCGGTTCCGCATCAACCAGCAAACCTTCCTTCCGATCAAACAAGGCCTCGTATTGCGTGTTCGGCAGGGAGAAATGGATCAATTCTCGCAGGGCCGCATGGGCATTGGCCAGCCCAGCCCGGGGTGCTGCACCCTCCGCAACATCCGGCAGGTACAACAGCCCTTGCACGTCGGGGAGGCAATAACCCAGCCGCTGCAAGAGTCGCTTCACGGAGTAGGCCAGGTCCAGAAACATCCCGCCGCCGGTTCCACCCAAGAGACTGGTCACGATGTAGACCCGCGGATAGTTCGTCTGCGGAGCCAAGCCGGTCTTCACGCTGGCTTCGGCTAAGGCAGCTTCCGAGCAGCACGCCTCGATCTCCTGGCGAATGCGATCAAGGATCGGTCGGTAGTGATCGCAAAAGGCCAACCGTCCCAGCGCGCGATGGCCGCCGGTCGCCGGTTGCTTCGGGATGCGGAAGAGCAGGGGCGCAGGCAACCAATCACTGACGGGGGGCAAATCATTCCGCGGCTGCTGGTAGTGACTGGGGCGTTGCAATCGGGCCAAGTAGAACTCTTCGGCCTCGACCGCCGCGGATGAACTGCTGATCGCTTGCAACGTTTCCGGCTCGGTGTCGATGTACAGGAATTTCAGATGCGAGAGCGATCCGATGGAGAAACGTTCCCGGATCGCTCGTCGCAGCCGCTGCAAGGTGAGCAAGCCGAATTGACCCAATCCGATGATCAGCGCCGGGCGTAGCGGTCCTGGTCCTGTCTTTTCCGAGACAGCCGGCCGATTCGGCTCATTGCGGGGGGTGGGTAGACGAAGATTGGCCACCGTGGGCCGTTTCTCCACCGACGGACGCGACAGGGCACCCGGTTTCCGCACCAGGGGGGGGAGTTTCTGCGAGAGGGTCACATTGGCCGCTGCGTCCGGCGTGACCGCCGTCGGTTCGGCACTCGCGGTTCCCGGCCGTTCCGCCGGGCTAGCAGCCGCGATACGTCCGGCTTCAACGAGCGCCCGCACCATCTCCGCACAATTGGGGAAACGCTGGTGTGGGTCCTTGGACAAGGCCCTCGCAATCACGGGACGGTCACTTGGCGGCAAGGGCGTCAGGTCCGGTGCCGCTTGCAAATGCTGCATCATCAATTGCCGGGCGGTCGTCCCATGAAACGGCCTCTCGCCCGTGAGCAGCTCCTGATACACGATCGCCAGGCTGTACTGATCACAAAAGCGGGTGACTCGGGCCTCGAACGTCTCTGGAGCGGCGTAGACGGGCGTCACCCCGCCGGTCAGGGTGGCGTTCATCCCCTCCAAATCTTTCGCCAACCCGAAGTCCGCAATCTTGATGTGATTGAACACCAGGAAGATGTTCTGCGGTTTGATGTCCATGTGCTGAAGCTGGAACTGATTGTTCATCAGGTCCAAAGCTTCTGCAGTCTCCTCCATGTAGCGCAACAATTCATCGCGGGGGATGCCGGGTAAACCCTGCATTTGACATTCGCGCAACCGATCGAAGAGGTTGCGGTCGGCCAACTCCATCACGATCACGAGTTGGCCGTCGATCACGTCGATGCGTTCGAGTGAAAGGATGTACGGGTGCCGGATCGACTTGACACGGTTCAGGGCTTTGAGTTCCTGTTCCGCGGGTTTGCCATTCTCCGTCGCCTCATCGAGGTTGCCGTAAACGAACTTGATCGCTTTGAGCATCCCGCCGGGGGCTTCCGCTTTCCAGACCTCGCCGTAGCCGCCCCGTCCGAGACGTTCGATCAGACGGTAGCCGGGGATCGGTTCGGCGTTGGCAGTGAGTCGAATGCCCACGGCGGTTCCTGGTGAATGGGCAAAACCGACGTTGGGTCGGCCTTGATTCCTAGATGAATCCGACGCCCAAATCTAGCTTGCGGGATGGTTTGAAGCAAACGAGTGGAATCCTGCCGAACTCGAGGATGCCTATAAACTTCCACTGTCGTTCCAGGAGCCGGGACCACCATGCCCGAGTCGGTGTATGCTTTGTCGATCAAGCAACCATGGGCCGCTTTGGTGGTCCACGGGTTGAAGCGGGTGGAGATCCGGCGGTGGCGGGCTTACCGGACTGGGCCGATCCTGATC
>JAOAAM010000679.1 GCA_026418875.1 Gemmataceae bacterium
CATGTACACCGATCGCCGAGCGTTGCCCCCGACCCGTCCAACGGGCTAGTTCGGTCGGTGCCGGGGACCAATTTCCCACCGATGCCGCCATGGCCCAGGCGACGGCGAGCTCCAGTTGAGTCCCGCTGCCGAAACCGCAATGCTCGGGCGGTGCCTCGTCTACCACGAATTCGAGGGGAGGAAAGGATGGGAGCGCGTCGCGGATATTGCCGGTAAGTTGGCCCTGCCTTCCCACAACGGTCGCGGGGGGAGCGGCTTGCACCAGCCGCCTCGCCACGGCGAGAACTCGGTCGGCCAACGGCCCCCGCGCTTGCCAAGTTGCCGCAGGCCGTGCCCGAATCGTCAACCGCGGTTGGTCGATCATCAACCCCACTCCGCCGAAGCGACGGCCCGGGGCGACGGCTTCCCCATCCACGTTGACCCACGGTGGGGGCATGCCACAATCCAGCAGGCCAAAGTGCAACCGGGCGTGGGCGTGAATCTCGATCATGCCAATCTCTCGACCACGTATTCACGCAACTCGCGCATGGCCTGGACCTCATCCGCTCCGCCCGTCTTCCCGACGATCACGTCCCACTTGTCATACTCCGTGAGAATGTCTTGCCGAGACAGAAGGTGGACGCGTGTGGCCAGGATCGCTGCCTCGACGACCGCATGTTTGGCGCGGTTGAAGCCGACGAAATCACGCAGGTAGTGGACCTGGCATATTTCGCAGTCCATCCGAATCCGTGGTTCCGAGTCGTCGATCTCGACGACTCGAAACTCCAAGGCGCGGCAGGCATCTCGCAGGATGTAGCCTCGGACGCGGCAGGCACTCGCTGTTGGTGGGAATTCCGTCACGCGACCGATCGCGGCTCGCGCTAGGAGCAGCGCGTCGTCGGTGATGTGGAAGACTCCCTCGGGATGCTGCCGCAGGTTCTGGCAGGTTTGCGACGTGGGGAAAGGTCGAAGCAGCAGCCGTCGGCCCCCGGGTGAGATCGTCGGTCCCATTGGGGCAACGTGGGGCGAGCCGTCAGGGTTGCAGGTCGTTAACAAGCCCTCGATGATCATGGTTCTGTCCAAAGTCGAACCAGACCGGCGGCTTTGTACAGTGTTTCTTCATACTCTCGGGCCGGGTCGGAGTCGGCCACGATTCCGCCGCCCACGGGAAACTGGAGCCAACCTTTCGCCGCGGTGAATGTTCGGATCAGGATGTTCGTGTCCATGGCTCCGTTGAAGCCGATCCACCCAAGGCATCCGCAGTAGGCCCCCCGGGCGTGAGGCTCCAACTCCGCGATGATTTGCATGGCACGAACTTTCGGCGCGCCGGTGACGGACCCCCCCGGGAAGGCCGCTTTCAATAGATCCAACGGCCCTTGGTCGGAACGCAAGCGACCACGGATTTGCGAGACGAGGTGATGCACGGTGGCGTAACTTTCCAAACCGCACACAACATCGACTCGGACCGAGCCGAATTCGCAAACACGTCCGAGGTCATTTCGCAGCAAATCCACGATCATGACGTTCTCGGCACGATCCTTGACGCTCTCCTGAAGGGCGCCCCCAAGAAGGGCATCGTGCTCGGGAGTGATCCCACGGGGGCGAGTGCCTTTGATCGGGCGGGTTTCGACCTGACCGTCCGCCGCCAACTGCAAGAATCGCTCCGGCGAGGCACTGAGGAGTTGGAACTCCCCTGCGTCGAAGAAGGCCGCAAATGGAGCCGGATTCACTTGGCGCAAGCGACAGTACAGACCGAAAGCTGGCTCCGTCAGGGGCGTCAACAACCTTTGGGCCAAGTTCACTTGGAAGCAGTCGCCGGCGTGAGTGTACGCGACGGCCCTGGAGACGGCGGCCTCGAATCCGGGACGGTCGAAGTTGCTCGAGATTCCCGGAAGCGACGGCACCGGGTGCAGTCCGGTCGGAGAGACGGCGGCTTGATGCGGTCGGGAGGGGCGCTCACAGCCGCGTCGGAGCCACGTCTGGACGTCGTCGATTTGCTTTTCGGCTCGTCGGCGACGTGACGGCTCATCGACCTCGGGCCAACCTGTGGCAACGATCCACGCGCGGTCAGTCAGGTGATCCCAGGCCATCACCCAGGGATACACCCCCAAGGCGAAATCGGGAAGTTGAAACTCGTCGATTCGATGCGCTGGCACCCGCTCCAAGCTGCGATTCAGTCCGTAGCCGAACAACCCAGCGATTCCCCCTTGAAACGGGGGCAAGCCAGCGACGGCCGACAGACGGAATCGCTTCAGAACATCCGGCAGCACCGACCAGGGACTGCGCCCATGGTCCACTCGCCCGCAGTACCACTCGGCAGGGGCAGCGGCCAGGTAGGAGTATCGGCCCAACTCCGCGAAGCCTTGGCCGCTGTCGAACCAGATCAGATTGGGCAAACCGCTCAGGCGTTGGGCGACAAACCCCGGGGCAGGTGCAGGCTTCAACTCGGAGGCGAGCGGCTCCGGAAACATGCGGTTAGTTTAGCAAATCCGCGGGGAAAAGCCGCGAGCCGCTGCCGCCTCCCTCGTGCCGCACTCGAATCGGGAGACGGTGGGCGGCTCGTGCTTTGTTTCGACCGTCAACTTCGAACCTTCGAGGTCGGTTCAAGTTCGGCTCAACGGCCTGCATCCTTCCCTTGATCCATCTCGGCCAAGAGCTTCTCCACGGCCTCTTCCATCGCCTTCCCGCGGATGTTCTTGTACCGAATCACTCCCTTATGATCGAGGATGTAAATCGTCGGGAAAAACTCGACATTCCAGTCATTCAGAATGCCGCCCTCGCGTCGCCCCTCCCACCAATGCACCCAAGGCATCGGCTCATTCTCTAAGAACTCTTTGAGTGTTTCCTTCTTCTCGTCGGCACTGATGCTCACGAGGACGAACGGCTTATCCTTCAGTTTCTGGACCATCTCCCGTTCGTGGGGGATCATCGCGCGGCACGGACCGCACCAGGTCGCCCAGATGTCCAAGACCACGACCTTTCCCCGCAACGAACTCAGGCGAACCTCGTTGTCCTCCAGGTCGCGGCTGACAACCTCAGGAGCACTCTTCCCAATGGACAAGTTCCGGATCACGAACAACAACTTGTCGGCCTGCTCTTTGAGGGTTTGTCGGCCGAGCTTCACGTCGCCGAACTCGCGGCTCACTCGATCCAGCACACGCTCCGCCTCGGTCGTCAGCGTTTTGGACTGCTCGCCGTCAGGTCTCATCTCCGCCTTGCTGTGCTGCATCTTCGCATACGAAAACATCGCCACCCCACGCACCGTTTGGCTCTTGCTTTCCTCCATGGCCTTCCGCAGGAGGGTCTGCACCGATGGGGTGTCGTATTGCATCAGAGTGGGCAACGCGGTGGCAAGTCGATCGCTGTTCAGGTGGTGCTCTGTAATCAAGGCAACAGCCCGTTCCGGCGGCTGCGGGCGGGTTCCCAAGAGGAAGACCAACGCTTCCAGCGACAACTCATCACCCGGTTTTTCCTCAACGAAGGCGTACGCCTTGTCCGAGATCGGATCCAATCGCGCCAGGGCTTTCTTCTTCTCCGCTTCCGATCCGGCGGTCCGCCATTCGCGGATAACCTCCGGCAGGGCTTTTTGGAACTCCATGCGAATCTCGCCCCACTGGGCAGCACGATCTTTCACTCCCGAAGCGGGTTTTTTGTCGGAGGGCTGCTCGTCCGCAACCAAAGTCGGCATCCAAAGCAGGCCGACCGCCAAAACCGCCCAGCGCAAACGACTCATGATTCAGCTCCTGAGATTATTGCAAACCGTTCCTCGCATCTTCCCAATTCTTCGCTGAAAAGGCAAGCGACCCCGCCAAGTCAAATGGCATGGATGCGCGGGTCGGGTCCACTCCGCGGAGGGCCGCCCAGCGAATGGTCACGCGGCTGTCCGGCTCGGAGGCCATCTCTGAACTACCTAACTTCGATTTGGATGTCGTCACGGCGAGCTTCCACGTCGCTGCGCCCGGGAGCGCTTCTCTCCCGGGCGTTCCTGTTTCGCCGCTTGCTGCCCCGCCGACGAACTCCGATAATCACTCACGTCCAGACCTTCCCGATTCCTCCCCTCCCGAGGACCACACCCATGCGACCTTTCACCGCACTTCGGGCCATCCTTTGCTTGCAGTTCGTCACGAGTTTCGTCGTTGCCGCCGAGCCTGCCAACCCCAAGGCTGATTCCCCGCTAAAGTGGACCAAGATCATCTTCGACCGCCGTTTCCAATCCGAAGGCGTGGCGATTGCCGACATCAATAAGGACGGCCGGATGGATGTGATCAACGGCGAGCTTTGGTACGAGGTATCCGATTGGAAGCCTGCTCCCGAGAAGATCACCATCCATCGCTTCCGTGCGGGCAAAGACGACTACACACGTGGCGAGCAAAACGTGTACAGTCAGAGCTTCTGCGTCTGGGTCGAAGACTTGAACAAGGACGGTTGGCCCGATGTGATTGTGGTGGATTTCCCCGGAGCGCCGGTCTGCTGGTATGAGAATCCGCAAGGTGGGTCTGGTCTTTGGAAAAAACACGAGATCTGGCATTCCGCCTGCAATGAGTCGCCGCAGTACCTTGACCTATTCGGCACCGGGAAGCGAGTGCTGGTCATGGGTTGGCAGCCTCGCGGGAAGGAGAATGAGGGGCAAATGGCTTGGTTCGAGCCGGGCGAGGATCCGACCAAGCCTTGGAAGATGCACCCGATCAGCGAGCCAAGCACCCCGCCGAGCAAGATCATCCCGGGCACGCACCGTTTTGCCCATGGCTTGGGGGCCGGGGATGTCAATAGCGACGGTCGTCTCGATGTGATCGTCCCCCAAGGTTGGTGGGAACAGCCGGAGAAAGTCGGGGATCAGCCTTGGCCGTGGCACCCGGCCAATTTGGGTGATGCGTGCGCCGACATGTATGCTCAAGACCTCGACGGAGACGGCAAAGCCGACATCATCAGCAGTTCCGCGCACAAGTACGGGATTTGGAGCTATCGTCAGCGAGCCGGCGGGGAGTTCCTCAAGGTCGATTTATTCCCGGAACTGGTGTCCGAGACCCACGCCTTGCAATTCGTGGACCTCGACGGTGATGGCTTGAAGGACTTGATTACGGGCAAGCGATTCTGGTCCCACGGATACAGCGAGCCGGGTTCTCGTGGCCCCGCCATGCTTTTCTGGCTGCGTGCGAAGAAATCCGCCGATGGGACCATCTCCTTCACGCCGTACCCCATCGACGATGACTCGGGCATCGGCACCCAGTTCACCGTGGCTGACGTGAACGGCGACGGGAAGCTGGACATCATCGCCGCGAACAAAAAAGGAACCTTCGTCCATCTGCAACAGTGACGGTCTCGGCGGTTTTAGGTAGAGGTAACGCTCGGCCCGGGGATGTGTCGCCCTAGCTGGGCGTTACCTCATTGACGCCACTCGTCGATTCAACCTCGCGGCCGCCGCACCGAGCTTTCCCACTTCAGTAAAAAACGCCTTCCTTCGGTAGACCGTGGCGCGGCGTGTTCAGGCTGCACCTCTTCTTCGGACGACAGCTGATTCCAGCTGTTGAATGGGGGTCGAAGCGAATCGGAAAAACCGGCGAAAATCGACGTGATTCGCACAGACAAACCAGGCAGTGCGTAACAAACGAGCAAGCAACCAGTTGCGGCAGTGGGGCAGGTGGCGTCGATCCGCTTGTGACGCTTCTTCGGTTCGTGCCAACGCCGGGGTTGGACTGTCGAGGGGGTTTTCCGGGGGGGCCGGGGGATGGAGTGAGAAATCGTAGTTTAGAATAGCGGTGGGATCGTTTTTCGTCTCGCTCAATGGAGGGTAGCGACATGTTGGTCCTCAGCCGCAAGCTGGGCGAAAAAATTTACATCGGTGAGAACATTTGCATCACCGTTGTGGACATCGACCGCGGCAAGATTCGCTTGGGAATCGAGGCCCCGCGGGACGTACCGATCTACC
>JAOAAM010000689.1 GCA_026418875.1 Gemmataceae bacterium
AGATGTGTATAAGAGACAGATGTGGCCACGCTGTTTCGGCTCGGGCTGGAAGAATTGGAGTTTGCCCTGCGGGAAGACGTCTTCCGTCGGGCCTACGCGCCCTTGGCAACGGAAACACAATGGTCCACGGTTCTTGCCGAGCTTCGTGCCTCGTGGGGAAATGCTCATCCGGGTCATGTGGATGATGCCCGTTCGGCCGTCCGCACCATCGCTTTGTCGATCCAGCGATCTTTGGGGATCAAACCCAGCGTCGTGGTCATGGAGTTTCTGTGCGGGGCGTGCAATGGATTGGATGAACACTCGGGATACCGCAGCCCCAGTGAGGAGCAAGCCCATCGGGCGATTTGGCTCAGTTCCATAGGCTTAATTCTGGAGCCGATCGGCACCGACATGTGGCTGGTGGAACGAGTCGCCAGCGGAAGTTGGGCCGCCGATGCGGACATCCGCGGGGGCGACCGGCTCTGCTTCCGCCCAAGCACCGAACCTCGTGACGATTCAACCTCCTCCGGTGAAATCGAAGTCGAAAGCCCCGGCGGCTCGGGCATCCGTCGTGTCAAACTCCCACCTCCTTTGCCTAGCGTCCTCGAAGACGAATTTCACATGGACGGCATCGGTGTCGTCCGCATCAGCAGCTTTCAACCCACCACCCCCGTGGAGTTTGACCGACTCCTGGCCCGCTGGCGCATGCTCGGGCTGAAAGCTCTCGTGATCGACCTGCGAGGCAACCCGGGCGGCTCGCTGCTCGCCGCGATTCAACTCGCCGAACGCTTCCTCCCGTCGGGAACCCTCCTCATCACGCAGGGGCAGAACCCTGCGTTCAACCGCACCTGGGAGTCGCACTCGGGCCTGCTCGCCGTGGATCTCCCCCTGATCGTCTTGATCGACGGGGAGACGGCCAGCGCGGCGGAAGTGTTGGCCGGGGCCTTGAAAGAACATCAGCGTGCCAGGCTGGTCGGCTCGCCCACGTTCGGCAAAGGAACGATGCAACATGTTTGGCCAATCGCCGACGGGGGCACTCTGCGACTGACCTTGGCGCGATTATTCGGCCCGCGGGGCTTGCCTTACCAGGGCTTGGGCGTGATTCCCGACATCCATGAGCCGCTGCGACCGAAGGAGGCCGCCTTGGACCTCGCCCGCTCGTGGCCGCCTTGGCCCTGACGACTGAGCCATCCCGTCGGAACGAGCCGACCGAGTATGGATCATTTGGCTGGAGGTGATGGATTAGATATCGCTCCCCCCGCGGGGGCCATGACGAGCATACTCACGTTGGCTTCTCAAACGCCGGGGAACTGGGTTCTGCATTTCTACCCTGTTGTGCTGCCCCTCTTGAAGCTTGGGACAATTTACATCCTCGGTTCGAGAGGATCTGTTCCCGCTCCGGGGCCATCGCCTCGGAGGAAACCTGCCCCTCGACGCCGACCAAGACCACAATCAACCCCCATTCAGGACATGGACAGGCGGAGGGCCGCTTCACCAAGGTTCCTCGTTCGATGAACGAAGCCCCTATCTCGGCTTGGCTCAGTACGGTTGCCGGCGTTGAAAACGGATTGATCGGAATCACCCTGGCTTTCACCGCCACGTTAAGGGATTGTCCAGACTACTCAATGCGGCGGACGGTATTTGGGGGCTTTCCCCAAAATTTGGCCAGCGGATGTAGATCAGGGCCTCCGCAAGCGTTTCCTATCGTGCCGCCAGAACGCGAAGGACTCCACGAGCAATCAGGGTGCATACCCTAACCGGGCCTTCGACCCTGCGGCCTAATCGAGGCGGCATTTGCTGGACCGGTGACGCCATAGCGAAAATGCTCGGGAACGCGACTTTGGGTTACGCCGACCCCGCCTTTGCCGTCTCAGCCCTCGATCTGAGAGCGATCGTCGTCCACCGAGCCAACGTCTCCGCCTATGGCACTCCGACATCGAATCCGCTAGCCCTAAGTGCCCCGACCTGCCGTTTTAATTAATCCGCTGTTCGACGTTTCAGCTCTCAAACCTGCGCGTGACTTGGCTGCGACCGACGAGACCGAGCGGTCACAGCGTCAGATCGGGGGTGGCGAGTTCACTATCAAGCACCGCGTCGGCCCAAAGCTCTCGTACTTGTAGAAGCGCGACGGTATCCGCCGGGCGGGACCGTCAGGCGACCCTCGCTGCAATCGTTTCATCTGATCGCTGTCTGTTCGCTTCGTGGACGTTCAAGAAACCTCCAAGGTGTCGTTCGACGTTACATAGCTCCAGCAGCCTTGAGTTGAGCCGCCGCTAGTTCGCGCACCCAGTTTTGCAGTTGCTCGACCGAGAACATGCGCCGGCGACCGATCCGAATCGAGGGCACGATACCGCGTTCCAAGTAATACGACAGCGTTCGAAGGGAAACGCCGAGCAATTGCGCCGCTTGAGGCTTGTTGACGAGTAGCGGTCCCGTGACACCACTGGTCGAGGCCCCTGTCGATTGTGGCGAAATCGTGCCGCAGGATAAATCCTTTGATCGCATGGTCTCTTGCAGGCGCTCGGCGACTTCAAGTAATTTGCGGAGGCGCTGGGTGAGTGCTTCGGCTTCCATGATCCGTTGCCGGATCGCCTCGGTCGATGGAAGTGAGCCAATCGGATCAAACGTTTCCCGCCGGTGCATGTTCTGCCCTCCAGCTTGAGAACTTGATGTTGGCATCTTGCGTTGCGGGTCGATGCCTGCGGTCAGACGGCAAAGAGCCTGTTTTTCGACGGATCTTCGAGGCGCTGGGGGC
>JAOAAM010000742.1 GCA_026418875.1 Gemmataceae bacterium
AGCACATACAGGTCCAACGGCTTGGGCAGAAGCCAATACCCGACCTGCCAGCCCGCCGCGGACCAGCCGCCGCCGGCTCCCTCAACCATCTGCTCGATCGCGTGGGAGTTCACCGCACTGCACAGGAACCAGAAGGCGACCGTACCGACGAGGCAGGCGGTGGTGCTGCGGGTGAGGACGGCGAGGAGGACGGAGACGGCGAAGAAGACGGCAAATTGCAGGATCAGGATTGGGACGGCCAGCCAATAAGCGTCGAGCCAGACTCCCGTCGCCAGGCCGAGGGCCAACCAGGTGCCGCCCACGAATAGCGCCGCCTGCACCCCGACGTAAGCGGTCGTCCCCAAGTATTTCCCGGCCAGCAACAGCCCCGGCGGCACGGGTTTGGTGAACAGGACTGTCGCTTGTTGAGGCTCGAGGAAGCCGGGCAGGAACCCTGCCGTCCACACCAGGGCGAGCAGCAGGCCGAACGTTCCCGCCACGGCCACGGCGAGAATCAGTTGCACGAAGCGTACCGAGTCCTCGGCACTGCGGGCATGAGCCACGCGGACCAGCCCGAAGCCGAACGAGATTTCTCCCTCGATGAAGACCACGCCGGCCCGCTGCCTCTGCTCGTCGTCGAGTTCCAAGTCGCGGGGGGCGAATTCGAGAATTTCCCGCGGCGATCGCTCGACATAGCCGCCATGCACTCGAATTCCGGCACAGAACACGATGGCGATGAGCGTCACCGTCCCCATCACCATCCCGATGCGCGAGGCGCTCGCTTGGCGGAATGTCTCCCAAATCGTCCAGCGGAGGACGTTCACCACGGCGGGGAGATTGCTGCGATTCGGCGGAAGAGTGGTGGCCTTCATGCCAAAAGGATAGCTCACACCCACGGCGGCGACGGTCGGGTGGTGCAGCCGGGAGTAGGTATCAACGGCGGAATCGCAAATCGTTGCGAGCGGTCGGGCCGGGAGTCGGTACGAGCGGTCGAGCCGGGAAACGTTGCCAAGGGTCGGGCCGGGAGTCGGTACGAGCGGTCAAGGGGTCAAACGGTCCGAGCGCTCAGGCCAGTTCGGCCATCATGTGCCCGTCGTGTGCGGGGTTCCCGACCAGCGCCTTGCCGTCGGAGGAGATGGTCAAGTCGAGCAAGCGCAGGGGCAATTCGCCGATCAGGACGGGGCATTCGTCGGGGACTTTGAGCACGTCCACGCTGCATTCACGATCGAGGACGAGCAGTCGAACTGGTTCGTAAACGCCAAAAAAAGCGTAACCGCTGGCGGTGCGGGTTTTGCGGGTTTCGCGGCGTTGCAGCTTCAATTGGGCGACGTAGCGTGCCGGCAGGGCGAAGCAACTGGTTGCCGGGGCGACGAGGGCGTCGGCCACGTCGATGCCGTGGACCATCTCCGGTCCGAAAAAACCACGACGCATGTTGAGAAAGTCGCCCAAATTTTCGATCCGGCAGGGGATCTGGACGCTGCCGCGGACGGCGATCTGCATGCGTTCCACACTCCCGAAGCGATGACGCGATGGCAGGCCCGGCGACGGCCGAATCGGGGGGCCTTGCTAGAATACTACGAACTTTCTTCAAACGGTGGCCTGAACAGGGGTTTCCGGTATGTCGACCATCCCGGCGGATCAAGAGAAGGCGAGTTTTGCGGAAGAGGCGCTTCGCCTGGCGGGAAAGAGCGAGGAAGAGATTCGTCGGCTGGGGGCGATGGACAAGGCCGATGAACAGACCGAAGCGTTGTTCCAGCGGAACCAGCAGACGACGGCCAGCCCCGTGTTTCGTGCCGTTTGGGAGCGCGAAGTTCCGTTGGACTTGTTCCAGCCGCCGGTGCAAGCGGGAACGCACCCGGCCGACCAGGTGATGCAACGGTCGTTGGAGATTGTCCGCCGACGGGTCGAAAGCCAAACGCTGTACGACGATCGCCGAAAAGTTTCCGCGGAGACCCTGGCCGAACTCGGCGAGGCTGGTTACTGGGGCTTGCTGATTTCCCCGGAATTCGGCGGCAGCGGGGCACCATTTTCACGCTTCGCACCGTTCCTGACCCGGATGGCCACGGTCGATGCGACGGTCGCCGGCCTGGCATCCGTGCACGGCTGCATCGGCGCGGTCGATCCGCTGCGGACCTTCGGCACCCCCGAACAAAAACGCCGCCTGCTGCCCGAGCTAGCCTCGGGGCGAAAACTCTCCGCCTTTGCCCTGACCGAACCGGGAGCCGGCTCCGACCTGACCGCCTTGCGCACGACCGCCACCTTGGTCGGCGACGAGTACGAAGTCACCGGCGAAAAACTGTTCATCACCAACGCCATCCCGGGGCGACGGATCGGCCTGGTGGTCCTGATCGAAGGCAAACCCGCTGTCCTCATCGCCGACTTGCCCCCCGAGGAGAACGACCAATTTCGGATCAAGCGGTACGGCCTGTGGGCGCTAAAGCACACGAACAACAATGGATTGA
>JAOAAM010000384.1 GCA_026418875.1 Gemmataceae bacterium
CAGGGCGTATGTTGACAACTTGAACAAGGCGTTGGAAAGCGCACTAGACATGGCCAACCTGGACATCGTCACCTTGCTTCGTGAAATCAAGAAGGTGCCGGAATCAATCCGGCAAGCAGTGATCAATAATGGCGGCGGCCACCACAATCACTCGCTGTTCTGGGAGATCATGGCCCCCCCCGGCAAGGGTGGCGGCGGTGAGCCTGTCGGCGAATTGAAAACCGCCATCGACAACGCCTTCTCCAGCTTCACGGAATTCAAGAACAAGATCAAGACGGCCGCCGTGGGTCGCTTCGGCAGCGGCTGGGCCTGGCTGGTGTGGGATGGTGCCGCGCTGCAAATCTACAGCACCGCCAACCAGGACAGCCCGCTGATGCAAGGACACATTCCCATCCTCGGCATCGACGTGTGGGAACACGCTTATTACCTGAAGTATCAAAATCGCCGTCCGGATTATGTCGATGCCTGGTGGGGCGTCGTCAACTGGAAGAAGGTCGGCGAGAACTTGACCAAGGCCCGCAGCGGCAAGTGACACCAGGCGAAACTGCCGACGACTTGCTTGCGGCTGTCCCGACGAATTGCGTCCACACGGTTTTCCGAATCTTCTGCACGGCATGGTTCCGCGGAGCCATGCCGATTTTCGTTGTCAGAAGAGGATGACCAAAGCCACGCAGAAATAAATGACCAGGCCCATGACATCAACAAGCGTGGCCACGAACGGGGCGGAGCTAGTCGCCGGGTCGAACCCAAGCCGACGCAGGAGGAAGGGAAACATGCTGCCTGTGAGCGAGCCGAACGTCACCACGCCAATCAGGCTGACCCAAACAGTGAGCGCGACGAGTACGTAGTCCTCGCCATAATCGAAGATGTGGAGTTCTTGCCACAGGACGATGCGGCTGAAGCCGATAAACCCCAACCAGGCACCGAGACTCAGCCCGGAGCGGATTTCACGGAATAGCACGCGCCACCAATCACGGAGTTTCAATTCGGTGAGGGCCAGGGCGCGGACCACGAGGGTGGCGGCTTGTGACCCCGAGTTGCCGCCGCTGCTGATGATCAGCGGAATGAACATGGCGAGGACGACTTTCTTGGCGATTTCGTCCTCGAAATAACCCATCGCCGTCGCCGTCAGCATTTCACCGAGAAACAAAGCGGACAGCCAGCCCCCACGCTTCAGCACCATTTCTCGGTAGGAAACGTCCAGGTACGGTTTATCCAGGGCCTCCATACCGCCGAACTTCTGGATGTCCTCCGTCGCCTCGCGTTCGGCCACGTCCAGCACGTCGTCGGCGGTGATGATGCCCAACATCTTGCCGTCGCGGTCCACGACGGGGAGCGCGACCCGGTCGTACTTACGGAAGGCAGCAACAACCTCTTCGCGGTCCATCGTCGCGGGGATCGCCACCAGCGGGCGTCCCTCGATGTCGCCGACGAAGGTTTTCGGGTCGGCCAGGACCAGCGAGCCGAGGCGCAGTTCCTTGAGCAATTTTCCGGTCTCATCGACGACGTAGACGACATTCAGGGTTTCCATGCCGGCACCAACCCGGCGGATGAAGTCCAACGCCTCGGCGGCCGTCCATCCCGGCATCAGGGCGACGTATCGCGGCGTCATGTATCGGCCGGCGCTCTCCGGCGGGTATCCGAGCAACGACCGCGCCGCCTTCAACTCCTCGGGCGAGAGCGTCTCCAGGATGCGGCGTGTGACCTCGGCCGGCAACTCCTCGAACAACCGCGCCTGATCGTCCGGCGACATGCCCTGCAAAACGGCTTGCATCTGCTCGTTGGTCAGGTTTCGCAGCAGCGCGTCTTGCCGATCGGCGGGCAAATACGCGAAGACGGCCCCAGCCTGTTCGCGGGGCAACAAGCGAAAAATGGCCACGTCATCCGGGTGCGGGGCTTCGGCGATGATCTCCGCGACGTCCGAGGGATCAAATTCGGCCAGTGCCCGCTGAATCACGTCCCAGCGCTTTTCCGCGATCAACTCGTGCAGTTCAGGAACCAACAGCGGTGCGATCGAGGCCATGCCGAACTTCCCTCCATCGTTGCGGGGTCGAGCTGTTATACAGCATTCCGCTTGACTTGGACGAGGACGAAGGTATACCGGCGGGCCATCCATCGGGGGAGTGCTGCCGATGCGTCCGGTGTGGAAATTCGTCGCCCGTGTCGGGTTAAGTGCTCTTTTCGCGTGGGGCTGTCAAGAGACACCGAAACGGGCCGTCATCCGACCGCCCAAGGAAGATTTCCACACGCCGCCCGATGGCTTGTTCCGGGATCGCATCGAATACCCCAACGATTTGCTGAATCAGGTGGCCCCACGGCGGAAGACCGACGAAGACCGCTTCACGCCGCCGGCCGGTCCCCTCAACAACGGGATCGGTGCCATGCCCCAATAACGGTGCCGTGCCCCAATCAAGCCGCCGCTCCGGCCGGTCTGCCTCACGGTTTCGCGAAGTTCGGCGTGCGACTTCGGCGACTTCGGCCCCTTCGGCGGCTTCAGCAGCTTCAGCGGCTTCAGCGGTTTCAGCGGTTTCAGCGGTTTCAGCGGCTTCAGCGGCTTCGGCGACTTCGGTTCGCTCATCACCGCCCGCTCTCTGTCTCGATACCGGGCGGCTCCACCATGCCAAAGCGCAGCATCAGGGCGGCGAGGGTTTCGTTTGCGCCCTCTCGATCCGCCTCGCTCAGTTCCCCACCGTCGCTCCGGCGGACGCCCCCCCAGGTCAATTCCAACCCGAGTTGGCGATGCAGGGACGAGTTGTTGAACTGCTCCCGCAGCCGCCAGGCCCAGACCACGCCGAAGCGATTGCGAAAATCGAGCCAACGTTGCGTGGCTTGGTCCGCGCTGGTTCGGCGAAGTGACATCGTCATCCAACCCACCCAAGGTGCCGCCCCAGCGAGTATGACCGCCCACTGGTGCCAAGTCTCGCTGCCAGCCCAGCGCAACAGGTACAGTTCGCCGGCCACGGCCAGAAGCATCAACGAGGCGGCGATGCCGAGACGGGTCGGCACATAGTTCAGCAACCCGAAGGCCGTGGCCACGGCCAGGAACAGCCAACGCAGGTTGTCCGAGGGGGATAAGTCCCGGCCCGAGAAAAAGCCCTCGGCCAGCGGGAGAAGCAAGACCGCCGTCAGCCCCGCCACGACCGCATGCCACGCCGTCACCCCCGGACGTCGGGCACCCAATACCGCTACTCCCGCGCAGCAGGTCAAGCAAACCGCGAGGTACCGCCACGACGGGCCTTCGGACCGACTGGAGACCCACCAGGCAAACCACGCCATCGCGATCCAGAAAAACGAGTGGGCCAAGGTGGTCCGGCGATGGACCCACCATCCCCACAAGATGGGGATCGCGGCAGAGGAAATGACCACGGTGGACATCATGGCCTGCTCGTCGGACAAGGCGAGTCGGCCGGACGATCACCGACTCCAGGGAACACGGTGCGGATTATAACGATTTGACTTGAGATACGGCGCATCGGGCGGTGCGACCGGCCGATTTTCACCCGGTCGAATTTGCTCGGCGGACGATAACAGAGTTGGGGCGTCGAGCCGAGGCCTCATCATCGGCCGCAGGAAACCTCCCAGGGAAGGAGAGAGCCGTTATGCGTTTGCACAAATGGTCGCTGGGGTTGGCCGCCACCCTCTGCTGGGCCGGGACCAGTGATGCGGGAATCCTCGATCGCTTCAAGCCGAGATCTCAAGCCCAACCGACCAATCCCGCCAAGCCGACGCCGCAGGCCAAAGCCGCAAACCCGACCAAGGCCTCAGCCCTGAATATGGCAGCCGAGCGGGTGGACGAGTGGGTGCAGATCCTGCGTGGCGAAGGCGACGATCGCCGGCGACTTTCCGCCGTGGTCGAGTTGAGCAAAGTCGATCTGCGGCAATTTCCCCAGGCCGGGGAGGCCCTGATCGAGGCGTTGCGCTCGGATGCAAATCCCGCCGTGCGCGCTGGTGCCGCCGCGGCCTTGGGGCGAATTCGCCCATTGATTGTGGAAGCGGCCCAAGCGTTGGAGGAGGCCTTGCTGAGCGACGAGGTGCCCCGCGTCCGCACCGCCGCAAAGACCGCCCTGACGCCATACCTCCAGGCGGGCTACCGTCCGCAGTCGAATCCGCCCGCCGCCGCCGCGGCCACGCCCCCCGCCCCCGCGCCCCGCGCTCCCCTTGCGAAAAAGAACGCTCCTCCGCCGTCACCCGGTCCGCTGCCCAACTCGGTCATCCCGCCCCGCTCGGCGTCGGCACGAGTCTTAGCCCTGCAACCG
>JAOAAM010000081.1 GCA_026418875.1 Gemmataceae bacterium
GACTAGCGCTGGACGAGTTCTCGCCCTCCGTGCAGGATTCCACGCGACGATGATTCGTGTCCTCAGTTACAACATCCACAAAGGGATCGGCGGCCGCGATCGCCGCTACGATCTCTCCCGCGTCTTGGACGTAATCGAGACCGAGCGGCCCGACATCGTCTGCTTGCAGGAGGTTACCTGGCGTGCTCGTCGAACCTCGTACCACGACCAGCCGGACTTGATCGCCCGCCGCTTCAATCCCCGCGGCTTCAACTTTCAACTGAACGTCCGCTATCGGCATCGCGGCGGTTACGGGAACCTGTTATTCTCCCGTTGGCCCTTCGCCGACGCCCACCAGATTTGTTTGCGTTTGGGTCGGCGAAAACCGCGCGGGGCACAGGTCGTTGTCGTCGAATCCCCCTCCGGTCTGTTGCACTTAGCCAACGGGCACCTCGGCTTGCGCGAGCGGGAACGGCATTGGCAAGTCGATCGCTTGCTGCGGCACGATCGCTTCCTGGCCGGAGCGTCTCTGCCGACCTTGGTGGTCGGTGATTTCAATGACTGGCGCGACACGCTGGCGGACACCCTTTTCGCCCGGCACACGTTCCAACATTTGACTGGGCCGTCGCGTCGATTCCGCTCCTTCCCGGCGTTCATGCCGCTGCTGTCGCTGGACAAAGCCTTTCACCGCGGCTTGCAGGTGCGTGATGTCCGCCTAGTCCGCACCCCCTTGGCCCGTCGCGCCTCCGATCATCTTCCCTTGATCGTCGAAATCCAGCTTCCGGGCTGATCGGCCCTCGCAACGAACAGGCAACGAGCCATCGGCGACAGTTCGCCCTTGTTCTCAGTGCGTGGAGAGGTGCCCCGGATGCGTGGCCATTCGTTTCACCGCCTTCCGCGGAGAGATAACCACAACGCGGGTAGCACAGCGGCCAGGGAGACGGCTGCGACAAACAGCCATTGGCTGAACGTCAGCGGGTCCAGGACAAAAAAGTCGGCGACGGGGGGGGTGTACATCACGAGAAGATACGTCGGGATGGCCGTCAGGCACCAAAGGAGCACCCGCCTATGCCCGCCGCTGATGAGGAAAGCGTGGGCCAGCCCGCACAGGATCAAGGTGGTCAGCACCAGCGTTCGACGAGCGGCGAGGGTCGAGGTCCAAGTCGCCGCTGTCACCCACACCGCCACCGCAGCGATCCCAACCGCCAGCCCGACGATCAGGGCAAATCGGCCTGCCTCACGCAGCAGCCCGAGGCCACGCGGCACCGCCCCTCCCGGTCGGTCCCAGATGATCAAAAAGGCGGGCATCCCGATGGTGAGCGCGTTGAGCAAAGTCACCTGCTGCGGCAGATAGGGGAATTCGCGATCCAGGATCGTGAATCCCGCGAGGATCAACAGCAACGTGAACACGTTTTTGGTCAAAAACAGCCGAGCCGCCCTCCCCACGTTGTGGACGATGGTGCGGCCTTCGTGCAGCGCTGTCGGCAGCAAGTTGAAATTGTCGTGCGAGAGAACGAAATCCGCGACGGTGCGAGCTGCCGCTGTCCCTGTCCCCATGGCGATGCCCAAGTCGGCTTGCTTCAGGACCAGCAGGTCATTGATGCCGTCCCCCACCATGCCGACGTGCCGACCCAGACGTTGCAGTTCCCTCACGATTTCCCACTTCTGACGCGGATCGACCCGACCGAAGACGGCGGTTCGTCGGATGAGTTCCCCCCGCTCCTCACTTCGGGCCAATTCCTCGCCGGTCGCGAACCCGCCGTTCCCGAGCAGATGGCGGATCGGCCTGACCGCCGCTCGCACCGTCTCGGGGTGATCGCCGGAGAGAACTTTGAACTCGACGCCCTGCTCGGCCAATTGGTTCAACACGGCCGGAGCCTCCGCTCGCCATTCGTCCACCAAGGCGACCAAGGCGACCGCCTGCAACGATCCCGGCGAGAGCCCTGACCATCGGCCCGATCTTCCAACCGTTGACTCCGCCAAAAGCAACAGCCGCCAACCGTTGGCCAACAGGCGCTGCCATTCCTCGAAAACAGGGTTTTCGTTCACGAGTGAACCTGTCTCTTATACACATCT
>JAOAAM010000150.1 GCA_026418875.1 Gemmataceae bacterium
AGCGTTGACACAGGATCGGTTGGGTGATCGGCCAGCGCTGGTGGATTCGGCCCGTCAAATCACGTTCCGTCACCTGGTTGCCGTTGTATTCCGCGACGAGTAAGCGATTCTCCAGCTCAAGGAATTGGGCGTCGATGGGTAGTTCCAAATTTTTCACCCGCCAGCGGATGGATCGACCGTCGGCCGCGTATTCCACCGCCTCGCCGCTGGTGCCCCCCAAGCCGACTTGAAGCACGAGCGTATAACCCAGGTATTCGGGCGGTTGGTCCAAGCGATCGAGCCGTACCGTCGGCTGGTGCTCTCGCCACCAGGCCTTCCAGGCATCACGGACCCGGCGGCGACTATTTTCGTCCTCGCCGAATGGTACGTCTGGTGCCGTCGGGCCCGCTAAGTGCCGTAGCAATTCGTCGATCGCATGGAGGCGCTCCATCGGCGATGTTACAAATAACTCGATCAACACGGGAATCGCCGATTCATCGCGAGTGACTCGAGCCAAGTACAGCCCGATGCGCCAGCGGACAGCCTCGTCCGGGTCAAGCAGCAGATCACGAACTTTGGGGTTTCCGGGCTGGATGGCCAGCAATGCCAGGGCTGCGGCACTGCGTCGAGCGGGGTCTTCGTTTGCCAGCAACCGTTCCAATTCAGCCGCGCGGGCTGGATCCCGGCGGGCGAAGGTCGTCATAGCCCAAACAGCCGCGTCCATCAGGGAAGCGGAGTTGAAACTCGGGAGTTGACGAACGATCCAGTCAAAACCGCCAGCGGGTGCCGCTCGAGCCAGTTGCCTGATGGCCGCTTGGAGCACCGCTTCCGTCGGTTGTCTCTCCAACTTTTGCAAGAGTTGCTGACTGCTTCGGGCGATTTCCGGGTTGCTCGAGCCAGCGGCTTGTCGAAGCGGATCGATGGCCACCAGGCCAAGTGCTTGCAACCGATCGAAAGCCCGGCGACGCTGGGCAAATTGTTCATGGCCGAGCTGCTCGATCAGCCGAGCTATCTCGGCCGACCGCATCGGATCCGGGGAAATCTCCCGAAGGAATTGCAGCAGTTCCTCCCCGCTCACCGGAACTCGCGCCTCGCGCAAAACCTTATCGTCCGATGCGGCCGTTTCGTCGGTGGGTGGGGGCACGACGGGCGGCTGTGCTGTCGCAATAAAAAGCAGCACCGCCGACAGAGACATGGCCGAACCTCAGAGGGGTCGTCATCCGACGCGGGGACATTGGTCAGTCTAAACATCGAACGTTTTGCTGGCCACCGCCTTAAGAGCTGGCCACGTCGTTGAGATAGGAGGCTGAAGCAACAATTTGCCGACTGATACTCTCTGCAAATTCCGTGAGGAGGAGCCTCACGCCGATGACCCGGCCCGTCGCGGGATTTGAGGTTTCAGCGTGGTTCGACCACGACGCGTCTGCTTCCCGGGCCTGCTGAGCAACGATTTCGACTGAGGATTGAGCGGATCAGCAACTGGGAAAAAATTCACGAAAAAGTCAAGATTTTCACTTGACAAGCCGAACGGCTCGGGTTAACATTCGCCCTCAGTTCCGGCCTCTTCTCTGTTCCGGCCCCGCCCGCTGAGTCCGCAAGGATAAAGTTGGCGGGGTTTTTTCGTGTTCCTCAAGCCAGCGTGCGTTCCTCGAACAATCCGAACCGGTCAACCCGAAGCCACAACTTGCCGACACGACCAAATTGGGCTCGTCCAAGCGACACGATGCGGTCCTCACGCAACACGCTGCCACCTTCTCTTCGTGCAGTGCGTTCATAACTTCTTTGCACACTTCGGGTCAAGCCCAGCTCTCGGGCAGTCCGTCGGTTGCGGCGAAACCGCAAAAGGGTGCGGAGACCACCCGAAGAACTAGCCCTGAATTGAGTCCGTAGGCAAATCCCATAGCTGGACTCGCTCGAGGTCATTCCCCTCCGGGACGAATCGGAACGCAACGAATTCCATGATTTTTTGTCCTGGGGGAAGGACAATCAACCCAGCCTCAATCCCTTCGGCTTGCAGATTGATCGCATCGGTAGCGCAGGTGTACGGCTCTAGGCAAATGGCTTGCCGATGTTCCGGCGTGAAAACCACAAGCTCGCGGAAACGTGGGGAGGTCCACACTTCCACCCGACCGATCCCCTCTTCCTGCAACCAGCCGCGGCAGGCCATCGGTTGCCCCGCGTTGACGAAGTCGAAGCCGGTGTACACATCGTCCAAAGTCAGACCAGAGATGGCCCGTGGCGTGGTCAGATCACGCATACTGTCCACCGCCGCGATTCGCCCCGTAGGGATGGAGTCGATCAACTCCCAAAGCTTTGCCGCGGCGACATGAACCGAGCAATCCGCGGCGGACCCCGACTTGGTGAACGGAACTCGGAAATAGGGGTGATAACCCAACCCGACCGGGACCGGTTCCGAGCCGGGATTCACGATCGTCGCCGCCAATGCCAGCATGTCGCGGGTCAGGTAAAACCGCAATGTAAACCAAGCGTCCCCCGGCCAGACCTCCGGCCCATTCGGAACATCGACCGAAAGCTGAAACTCAGCGGTCAGTGTCGCCAAACCATCTCTTTGTGAAAAACTCCGCACACGCCACGGGTGTCGGCACGCAAACCCGTGGATTGCATGTCGGCGACTGGGGTCGTTCAAAGGCAGTCGGTATTCATGACCCGCCCAAGAGAAGGTGCCGCCGCGGATCCGATTCGGGAAGGGAAACAAAATCGAGATGCGGACGTTTGGCATTTCTCGAGCACGGGCAATGATTGCCCGCATGACCTCGAAACCGGTCGCGTCACCCAAAGCGTGAACAATCCGCGGATGGCTGTGACCGCCCTCGCGCGTCAGAGCAA
>JAOAAM010000159.1 GCA_026418875.1 Gemmataceae bacterium
GTTGTCCATCGCGAGCGGCGAACAGATCTTCCAGTGCGAGTTCCGCAATGCGATTTTCCACGGGGATCACAAAGTCCCAAAAAATCGCCACGACCACGCCTAGCTTCTCATCGGGAAGGAACGCCAATTCGGTGGCGAAGCCGTACATCGCCCCGTTGTGACCGACACGGCGTCGGCCTTGGTGCTGGTCAACGAAGAATCCTAATCCGATGCCCGTTTTCGCATCCGCTGGCGCGAACTGCGGCCGCCACATCTCCTCGAGAGTCGCTGCTTTCAGCATGCCTTGGCCACGCGCCGAAAGCACCATCAAAAAGCGGGCCAAATCGAGGACGGTTGAGTACATGCACCCCGCAGGTGCCATCCCCAACTCGAACGTCGGGGCGGGAAATTCTCGACCATGCAACGTCCACATGATCGCCTTGGCCACATCGCCCATCAACATCGGGTCCGGCTCGAAGAAACTCCGGCGCATGCCCAACGGCTCCATGATTTTCCGCCGAACATATTGGGCGAATCGCACGTGCTGAGTCTTTTCGAGAACGTACCCGACCACCGCCACACCGGCATTGGAATACTTGGTTTTTGTCTCTGGCGGGTAGACCAATTCGGTCGTGTTGAGACTCTTGACCATCTCCTCCAGTGAAAGGTGGTTCGGGTCAAAATAATTCCCCACCGGCGGCTCCCGCACCAGACCCGAACGATGTGCCATCAACTGTCGCAGGGTGATGGGTTTGCCCGAGGGATTCTTGGGTTGGAACTCCGGCAGGTAGTGGGTGACCGGCGTATCCAAATCGAGCTGACCGGCCTCGACCAGTTGCATCACGGCAATGTCAGTGAACAGCTTGGAGACGCTGCCGACTCGGTAAATCGTCTCCGCGGTTGCAGGGACTTTCTTCGCCGGGTCGGCAAAACCGAAACCTCGCGC
Source organism: Gemmataceae bacterium (assembly GCA_026418875.1). Lineage (GTDB taxonomy): Bacteria > Planctomycetota > Planctomycetia > Gemmatales > Gemmataceae > CAKZUU01. Next base: position 926 of record JAOAAM010000159.1, read on the forward strand.
CCAAACGATCGTCTGATCATCAACGAGCGCGATGGACACGGCCGGAAGCCGCTTATTCGACACCTCCTGTTCAATCAGTTCGGCGATGCGCTCGACGGCTGGCTGATAGCGAGGCGGCGGTTGGACGACCGGCTGAGCAAATCCACCTCCGACGACAATGAGGACAACCAAACTGCCGAGCCGAAACATAACTCTCCCTCTGCGCTTGTTTGCAGCGTCGAAATGGCGTGCAGAATTAGTCTTGGTCGTGCTCATCCGTTGCCTCGACCGAGGGTTGTAATGCGCGAACGGCGTGGCGAACGGCCTCGACAAGTTCGCGCTCTTGCTCTGGGAAGATCGTGCGCACATCCATCAAGACTCGGCCGTCGCGTCGGCAGGCCAAGACAGCCGGCTCCCCAAGGCGGAGCCGTTCTGCCAGTTTCTCTTCCGGGATGTCCGCAGCGGACAGGGATACAACCCATGTGGGGATGGCTTCCTCCGGCAAAGACCCCCCACCAACGAAAGAGGTTCCCTCGAGCGTATCTACATGGACCCCCGGGATCGCGGCTAACTCGTTTGCGAGCCGGGTCGCGCGGTCCCGCAGTGATTCAAGCGGAAGATGAATCAATCGGAGCACTGGGATCTGCTCCCTGGCCGACTCAGCCGAGTAGTACAACTGCAATGTGGCTTGCAAAGCGGCTAACGTCATCTTGTCTAGCCGGAAAGCCCGCATCAGGGGGTCGCGCTCCAACTGTTCAATGATGTCTTTTCGCCCGAGAATGATGCCGGCCTGCGGCCCTCCCAAAAGCTTGTCGCCGCTGAATAAAACGACATCCGCTCCGCGTTTGACGCTGTTCCGGATTCGCGGTTCTTCGGCAAACGCTTCTTGCGTGAAATCAAACAACACCCCGCTGCCAATGTCATCGATCACGGGCAGTTTCGTGCGGCGCCCCAAGCTGACTAGCTCATCCAAACCGGGGCTTTGCGTGAAGCCGCGGATGCGATAATTGCTAGTGTGGATCCGCATGAGGGCGGCCGTCTGTGGGGTGATGGCGCGTTCATAATCTGCGATCCGCACGATGTTGGTCGTCCCGACTTCCCGGAGGATCGCCCCGCTAACGGCCATGATCTCCGGGATGCGAAAACTCCCGCCGATCTCGATGAGTTGACCGCGCGAGACGATGACTTCCTTCCCTGCGGCTAAGGCACGCAGGACCAGGACAGTGGCAGCGGCGCAATTATTTACCACCGTGGCCGACTCCGCACCCGTCAAATCCACGAGCAATTCGCGGATGATCTGCTGCCGAGAGGACCGCTTGCCGGTTGCCAAGTCCAACTCGAGGTTGAGGTAAAATCGGGCGGCTTCGTAAGCGGCTTGAGCGGCGGCTTCGGCCATCGGGGCGCGGCCAAGATTTGTGTGCAACACGATCCCGGTGGCATTGATGACCCGACGAAAGCCGCTGCGGCGATTTACCTGGATCTGGGTCCGCACCCACTCGACGATTTCTCCGAACTCCGGCACGTCACCGCCCAAGGTGACGAAAGCTCGAGCTTGCTCCAAGACATCACGGATGGCGCGAAGGACGAGTTCGCGCGGGATTGTTGGCGTGCCGTCGCTCGTCGTGAATGCTTCCAGTAGCTCGTGAACGGAAGGAATCGCGCGATAGGGGTTCGACATGAGAGTATCCGCTGATCGGCCGCAGCAACGTGCATCTTACCGACAGGTTCGCCGGTCGTCACCGACCGGGAAATGGAGGGCACACCAAGTGCCGTTGCCAGCGGACGTCATCCCGATGCGGGAAGTCGCTACGGAAGTGACAACCGCGCGACTCTTCCCGAGCCAGCGCGGAGCCGATCATTAGTTGACTGACCGTGAGCATGTTTTGCAATTCCCAGCCGCTTCGATCGTGAAACTCCCGAGCAAGCGCATAGCGGCACCAGAATGCGACGTCGCGTTGGGCTTCTTCCAGACGCCGTCGCTCCCGCACGATGCCCATGTGGCGAACCATGAGAGATCGCAATGAGTTGGTGACATCGGCGACATCGAGGGCGACCTCTTCGCGGCGGGCCACCGTGTAGCGGAGCGGGAGGACACGCCAATCACGGGGAGACCGACGCACCTGTTGAACCGCTCCGCGGGCGCAACTCGTGCCGAACACCAGCCCCTCGAGCAGACTGTTCGACGCAAGCCGGTTCGCCCCATGCAAACCGCTGGAGGTGACCTCACCCGCTGCCCACAATCCCGGCAAGGTCGTTCGCCCCTCGAGGTCCACTGTCACTCCGCCGATGCAATAGTGAGCGCCCGGTCGAACCGGGATCAAGTCGCGGGTAATATCCAAGCCAAACGATCGGCAAGCACGGTCGATCCCAGGGAAGCGCCGACGCACCAAATCCGGGTCCAAATGAGTCATGTCCAAGTAGACGTTGGGGTGCTGCGTCCGCTCCATGCACCGGAAGATGGCCTGGGAGACGATGTCGCGGGTCGCGCGTTCGGCCCGAGGATCCTCATCTAGCATGAATCGATGACCGTTCTTGTCCCGAAGGTAAGCCCCCTCGCCGCGGACGGCCTCGGTGATCAGCGATCGGGCAGCCCCGGCCACGTAAAGGACAGTCGGGTGGAATTGGACGAATTCAAGGTCACGCAACTCCGCACCGGCTCGCCAGGCGGCGGCCATGCCATCGCCCGTGGCGACGGGGGGGTTCGTCGTCTCCCGGTAGACCATCCCCGCACCTCCCGACGCCAGAATCGTCTCCCGCGCCCAGACCAGGATAGTCTCCCCGCGACGATGCAAGATAGCCCCCACGCATCTCCCCTCGTGCGTGAGCAGGTCCAAGGTGAACGTATCATCCCAGATGCGGACGTTTGGCATTTCTGGAGCACGGGCAATGATTGCCCGCATGACCTCGAAACCGGTCGCGTCACCCAAAGCGTGAACAATCCGCGGATGGCTGTGACCGCCCTCGCGCGTCAGAGCAAGCTCGCCATTTTCCAGATCGAATTGGACGCCGAAGCGGATCAAGTCGTGGATCTGTGCCGGTGCCTCGCGTACGACATGCTCGACCACGTTTCGGTCGCACAAGCCCGCGCCTGCCGTTAGCGTATCCTCTACGTGATTTTCGAAGCGATCCTCCGGCGATAAGACCCCGGCGATTCCGCCTTGCGCATAGGTACTGCTCGATTCTCGAATCTGATCTTTCGTGACCACCAGGGCATCGACATCACTGGGGATCTCTAATGCTGCACGCAGGCCGGCAATCCCACCGCCAACGATGAGGATGTCCGTGAAATGATGCCCGACCCGATTCGGGTCAAACGAGACGAGGTATCGGTGCATCTGAAGTCTTTCGGTGAACCGCTAGGGCTGACCCAGCTTGGATTCCGGGCCGAGTTACCGTGGCTTTGGTTCGGGGGGTTTCGCCAATTGCTCGGCAAAGCGTTCGGCGGCTTTCCGATATTCCGGGGGAGCCTGGCCTGTATTGCCCGCCGACAACTTACCGGCACCGGGATCCTGGGGACGCTCGACCCTTTGGACCCCCGTGTTCACACCACTACCGGAGCGATCCGCCGCTTGGAAGTCACCTGCCTTGCCAGGGACCGCCGCCCGCGGATCTTTGCTCTTTTGGCTAGCCAGCCAGTTCCGGTATTCCTCTTCCGTGAGGTTGTACTTCTGGAACAATTCTCGGAGTTTTTTCGGATCGACTTTTTCCAAGTTCAGTTCGCCTGATCGTCGAGCAAAGTCCTCGTTCCTCGCCTCTGCCTTCGGGAGCAGCCCTGGCGACGAACCGCTGCCGCCGGCCCGAGGCGTCAACTCATTCCCGTGTCCGGGATTCGCACCGGGTTGGCCGGGCGTTGTTTCGGAAGATGGATCCTGCGCTGAGCCTTCACCGGGTTTCTGGCC
>JAOAAM010000164.1 GCA_026418875.1 Gemmataceae bacterium
GACCATTGCCAAAAAACTATGCTCCGTGGTAATCAATCTCCTTGACCTCCAGGGCGTGTTTCGTGATGAACTCGCGTCGAAGTTCGACTTTCTCTCCCATCAAAATGCGGAACAGTTGCTCCGCTTTCACGGCATCTTCGAGGGTCACGCGCAACAGTGTCCGCTTCTCTGGGTTCATCGTTGTTTCCCAGAGTTGTTCGCCGTCCATCTCGCCCAAGCCTTTGAAGCGAGTGATGGTGATTCCGCGTTCGCCGAGTCGGCGAATCTCCGTGACCAACTCCCGCAAGTGGGCCAGGACTTTGCGCTGATCGCCACTTTGCAGCAGGAACCGGACGGGCGGTTCCCGACCGGCGATTCGAGGTGCGGGGATGAGATCCGTGGGGCCTAGGCCATATTCTTTGTTCAGTTGGGCCAGGTCACGATTGATGACGCGAACTTCGTGCAATTCCTGGAGGAAGAACTCGGCGGGAGCCGCCCCGTTGCCATTGGGTTGCTCGAGCCGAGCCGGTCCGATTTCCGCCACGACCAGGTCTCGGCCTCGACGGCGTGCCTCCTGCAGGCGGAATTCATCCACCTCCGCTGCCGTGTGGAACCAATACTCTTTCCCCGCGAGGGCGGCATGGAACATCGGCAAGCCTTTCTCGCCTGCCGCAGCCAACAGTGAGTTCACGTTGAGTCCGCGCCGCTCGACGATTTGCAGGTGTTCGTCCAAGTCGCCGACGAGTTGCACGAGCCGGCCCAACTCGTCGCCGGCAAAATCCCGGACATGTTGCCCGTCGCCACGGAAGATCGACAGCCGAGCATCCTTCAGCCCGCGCTCCATCAACTCCTTTTGCATCTCCGCCATGGTTTGGACATAACGGACTTGCTTCTTGTTATAAGTCACGCAATACAGAGGCGGCCGGGCGACATAAATATGGCCCTCTTCGATCAACTTCCGCATCTGTCGGAAGAAAAACGTCAACAACAGCGTGCGGATATGTTGGCCATCGACATCAGCATCGGTGAGGATGATGATCCGGCCATAGCGTAGTTTGCTCAGGTCATCGACGTTTCCAATATCCACGCCGATCGCTGAAATGAGATTCGTGATTTCCTCGTTGCTGAGCAATTTCTCGACGCGAGCTTTCTCGACGTTCAAGACCTTGCCCCGCAATGGAAGTAGTGCTTGGAATTCACGATTTCGGCCATTGTCGGCGGAGCCGCCAGCACTCTGACCCTCGACGAGGAACAATTCCGACTCATCGCGGTTGCGCGTCGTGCAATCCATCAGCTTGCCGGGCAAACCGCCGCTGTTCAGGATATTTTTTCGGTCTTTCAGAAGGTCTTTGGCCTTGCGAGCAGCGATCCGGGCTTCCGCGGCCAGGATGATGCGATCGACCAGCCGCTTGGCCTCCTTGGGGTGCTCCTCAAGATAGGTCGCCAGGAATTGGCCCACGGCCATTTGCACCGCACTATCCACCTCGGGATTATTCAAGCGTACCTTGGTTTGCGACTCGAAGTGAGGATTAGGCAATTGCACGCTGACGACGGCCGTCAGACCCTCGCGGAAGTCGGTACCCTCTAATTTGATTCCCTCTTTGAGGAGGTTATTTTTCTGAGCATAGTTTCCGATGGTACGTGTGAGTGCAGCGCGGAAGCCGGTCAGGTGAGTTCCGCCGACGGGATTGTATGCGTTGTTCGCATAACAGCGGACTTGCTCGACCTCGCTGCGGGCATATTGCATCGCCACTTCGACTTTGATGATACTTTTCTTGCCGTCCCCTGTCTCCACTTCGACATCGCGTTGCAGATAGATCGGTGGATGTTCCACCTCCTCGCCCTGGTTCATGTACTGGACGAATTCCGCGATGCCGCCCTGAAATTGGAAATGCGCCTCCTGGTGCGGAGTCGTTCGCTCGTCGATCAAGTGGATACTGATTCCCTTGTTCAGGAATGCCAATTCACGCAGGCGTTCCTCCAAGGTTTGGAAACTAAACGTGACATCGTGGAAGATCTGCGGGTCGGGCTTGAAGGTGATGCTGGTGCCGGTGTGTGTGGCGGCACCGATGTCCTGCACCTCGCTGGCGGCCTCGCCCCGTTCATAGGTTTGCATGTAGGTTCGGCCATTCCGGCGGACCCGGGCCTCGGTCCATTCGCTCAGCGCGGTGACCGCCTTGGCCCCCATACCGTGCAGGCCCGCCGAGACCTTGTACGCCTTGTTGTCGAACTTCCCCGACGTGCCCAACATGGTCATCACGACTTCCAGCGTGGGCTTTTTCTCTTCGGGATGTTCCTCGACGGGGATTCCTCGGCCATCGTCTTCGACCGTACAACTCCCATCCGGATGCAGCCGCACGGTGATGTTGCGGCAATAGCCGGCGAGGGCCTCGTCGATGCTGTTATAAACCAACTCATAGACCAAGTGATGCAATCCGCCGCTGCTGGTATTGCCGATGTACATACCCGGCCGATGGCGGATGTGTGCCGCATTCTGCAAGTGCTGCACATGCTCCGCACCGTAGTCCGTCTGCGTCGGCACCAGGGGGGAAGTGGATTCCGTCATGCGAGTGTCGCTCCTCAACCAATAGGTTTCCTGTAGTCGTTAACCGTCCGTGCTGCGGCCACGGGGCCGAATCGTCGGTCCGGCGACGGTCGGTCCGGTGATGTTGGCCCCAGAGCGGAAGCGAAGGTCTTTGATGGTCACTCCTGTCAGGGCCGCTTGCAGTTCGCCGAGCAATCGCCGTTTGTGGAAGCCGACCAGTTCGTGCATCAAGGCAGCATGGCCGACCTCGATCTCCAGGATGCCGCGGCGGAATGAAGCTACCCGGGTGGCGGCGGCGATCTCCGGCCCGGCCACGTCGCTCCAGGCTTGCTCCAATCGTGCCTGCTCCTGCCGCCGGCCCCAGCCCCGCTGCACGAACAGGCGACTCAAAATTTCCGCCAACGACTCGGGGCCTCGCTCCATCGTCGCACCCCCAAAACTCGGACTTCCTCCGACGGACCCACACCACCGCTTGGCCTCGCCGTCACGCTAGCGGCATGACCAAGTACGAATAATCCGATCCGCTCTTGAACAATGCCGGTTTCATCCCGTCGACCAATTCGAGAGTCAACGGCGCGTCGACCTCCAGGGTTCGCAGCATCTCGATCAAGTAAGTCGGATCGAAATGGATCTCGATCGTCGGTCCATCGTACTCGAGGGGCATGGGCACCTTGGCCCGGCCGGTGGATGGCCCTTGGGCTTGCAACGTCAATTGCCCCTTGGTGAAGTGCAGCGCCAGCCGGCGTGATTCATCGTCGGTCATGATCGCTGATTGCCGCACCGCCGTCAGGAACGGCCCCACACCCAACTGGATCTTCGCATTGCTTTTCTTGGGGAAGATCTCGCGATACGGGGGATAGCGACCGTCGACCAGGCGGGTGTACAGCGTCGTCGTCTCGGTGCGGAACAAGGCGTCGTTGGGTCGGAGGGTGAAGGTCAGAGGCGCGTCCTCGGGTAGATTCGACAAATGCCGCTCCAACAACTGCATCGCCTTGGTGGGCATCAGGTGCGAGGCGGCTTTGTCCGGGGCCGATACGCGAGTCAGCGGCGGGCTGATGGCCAAGGCGAGCCGCTTGCTGTCCGTGGCGACTAAGCGCAGGCTCTTGTCATCGATCTCCCACAAAATGCCATTCATCGCGAACTTGGCGCTCTCCTTGGCTGCGGCGAAGATCGTGCGGCGGATCATCTTGGCGACGACCCCTGCCGGTGCCTCGTTGACGTTCTCATCCAATTGGACCGGAATGTCGGGAAACTCGTCGGGGTTTTCGCCGGGCATCTCCCACTCGCTCACGGCACCCGAGACCAAGACCCGACTCTCGTCGGCCTCGATCGTGAGTTCTTCGTCGGTCGCTTCACGCAAAATCTGCGTGATTTTCTGCGTGGGCAAAATCGCGGCCCCGTCTTCCTCCACCCGGGGGCTGCGCAACTCATGACGGACGCCCAACTCCAAGTCGGTCGCCATCAATGTCAACCCGACGCCACCCGCCACCATCTTGACGTTCCGCAAGATCGGCTTGAGTTCTCGTGCCGCCACCGCGGCTCCGACTAACTGCACGGCACTAAGCAAAGTTTCCCGAGGACAAACAACTTTCACGGCAGAATTCCTTTATGTAGCTTCCCCAAATTACCGAATCATCAAGCATGAGGCCTCGTCAATGCTCCGTGATCCAAACTCACATAGTTCCATCAGGCTGTTGATCACAGGAAGAAAGCCAGAGGAAGTAGTTAATTGCCACCGTTTCTTGTCGTGGAGTCGTCCTCCAAATCACGTAGATGAGTGTCGGAAAGCGAGTTCCTTCCTCACGCGGTCACCGGGAAAAGCTGTTGATAACCATCGAATCGTATGTTGGTTCTTAGCAATTTCTTAACAAAGCTAAGAAACGCTAAGGTTCCCGTGAGATCCAAGATCGAAAGCTGCCTTGTGAGTGACATTTTGTGAACAGGTTTTCCCGGATACTGTTGCTTGGGATGACTTTGTTAGTATTTCTCCAGTTTTGCTAGTTTACCAAATCCGTTTCCCATTGGCGAAGTCGCTGAGCTAATTGCGGGTCGTCCACTCGGCGGCGGGCCACCTTCCGGCAAGCATGTCGGACAGTGGCGGGGTCTCGGGCGAAATAGCGGGCGATCTGGTCAAAGGACCAGCCGCTCGCGCTTCGGGCGAGATACATTGCCAGTTGCCTGGCCCAAAGGGCCGTGGGTTGCCGATCCCGGCTGAGCACCGCCTGCGGTGGCAACTGGAATTCCTCGGCCACACGTCGGACGATTCGTTCGAGGGTGTCGCTGGCGGCGGCGATGTTGCCGGCTTGGGCGAATCGGGCCTGGATGTCGCTCAGGCGGGTGGCCGAAGGCCTGTCTCTTATACACATCT
>JAOAAM010000419.1 GCA_026418875.1 Gemmataceae bacterium
CATCGACATTCCCCCATTTGATCGCGCGGCTATGGATGGGTATGCCGTTCTGGGCGAGGACACGTTCGGTGCCACCGATGACTCACCCATCGAACTCACTTTGGTTGGTACAGCGCTTCCAGCAAGGCCGTTCTCGGGGACGATTCAGGCGGGCCAAGCCGTCCGCATCATGACCGGAGCGCCGATTCCTGCTGGTGCCGACGCCGTAATCCCTGCGGAATTCGCGGACGAGAGAGGCAGTGTTGTGTGCGTTCGTGAGCCAATCACCCCGGGCCGGCATGTGGGCAAACGCGGTGAAGACATCGCCGCGGGTCAACCGGTCTTCGCCGCGGGAAGACGACTTCGGCCCCAAGACCTCGGCGTTTTGGCCTCGCTGGGCATCGTTGACGTTCCCGTGGTTCGCCAACCGACTGTCGAGATTTGGGCGACCGGCGATGAGTTGCTTCCACCCGGCTCACGCCCCACCGGTTACCGGATCGCCGACAGCAACACCCCCATGCTGTCAGCGTTGGTCCGGCGCGATGGCGGGCAGATTTGCCGCATGTTGCTGTTGCCCGATGACCCGGATCGGCTGCGTCGTGCGTTGATGGACTCGACGGCCGATGTCGTGCTCGTCTCCGGCGGGTCATCGGTGGGACAAGAAGACCACATCCCCCGCATCGTCGCCGAACTCGGTGAATTGCCGATCCACGGCTTGGCATTGCGGCCAGCAAGCCCCACCGGCGTCGGCTTCGTGCGTGGTCGAATCGTCTTCCTCTTGCCGGGCAACCCAGTCTCTTGCCTTTGTGCCTACGACCTTTTGGCTGGGCGTACCCTGAGGCTGTTGGGTGGTCGGCCCCCGGAACTGCCCTACCTCCGCCGACGTTGGCCCCTCGCGAGCAAAATCACGTCCGCCTTGGGTCGGCTCGACTACGTTCGAGTCAAAATCACATCCCAGGGCGTCGAGCCACTCGCCATCAGCGGGGCATCACTCCTCAGCACAACCACCCGAGCCGACGGCTTCGTGCTGGTCGACCCCGATCGTGAAGGCTACGCGGCGGGGGAGGAGGTTGACGTGTGGCTGTACGACTCCGTCCTCGCCACCTGACCTGCGCAAAACCTGCCTGTGATCGAAAAACGAGTCCCGAAGATGTCGTCGCGAGAACAAGAGCAGTTTTTGAACGTCCTGGATCGAGACGAGGCCGAGCGACGCTTCCACGCGATCCTCGATCTTTCTCCGCTTGAAGCCGAGCTTGTGCCTGTGGGGCAGTCTTGGCAGCGGGTGCTCGCGGAGGACGTGGTGGCACCCATCGACGTGCCCATGTTCGATCGATCCAACGTGGACGGCTTCGCGGTGCATGCTGAAGACACGTTCGGGGCCAGCGAGACGCAACCGCGTCGGTTAACGCGTTGTCCGTGGACTGTCGTAATGGGTCAACCGCCGACCCGGTCTCTTTCCGCCCAGATGGCTGCGGCCATCTCGACCGGCGGGATGCTGCCTCGCGGAGCCAACGCGGTGGTCATGGTGGAGGATACCTGGTCGGACGGAGACAACATCATCCTGAAACGCCCTGTCTCTCCCGGAGCCAACGTCAGCTTTGCCGGGAGCGACATCGGCCGGGGCGAGACGGTGTTGCGTCGCGGCGAATTGCTTGGTGCTCGGGATACGGGGATTTTGGCGGCGCTAGGACTGGGCGAGGTGCGAGTGGTCCGTCGGCCGAAAGTCGCCCTTATTTCGACCGGCGATGAACTGACCTCCCCCGGCCGACCCCTGCCCTTGGGCCATGTTTACGACAGCAATCTGACGATGCTGGCCGATGCCGTCCGTGAGGCCGGCGGAGAACCACTCGCTCTCGGCATTGTGCCCGACGAGGCCGACTCGCTGGCAGACGCGGTGCATCGAGCCGTCGAATCGGCCGACGTTGTCCTCCTCTCCGGCGGAACATCGAAAGGACCGGGCGACATCTCTTACCGAGTCGTGGCATCATTGGGTCCGCCTGGAATCGTCGCACACGGCATTGCGCTCAAACCCGGCAAACCACTCTGCCTCGCGGCGGTGTCTCGCCCGAATCGACGAACCATTCCAATTGCCGTACTCCCGGGATTTCCCACTTCGGCGATCTTCACATTCCATGACTTTATCGCCCCCATCATCCGTCGGCTGGCCGGACACCGCGAAGCTGCTCGTCGAACTGTCTCGGCCCGAGTCCCCAATCGAATCAACTCCGAACGCGGACGAACTGAGTATCTTCTGGTATCGTTGCTCGACTCGGCGGAAGCGAGCGAGGCCGCTTCAACAACGGCCGAACCACCGCCCCGGGCGTCCCGGTGGTTGGCCTTTCCTCTGAGGCAAGGGTCGGGTTCCGTGACGGCGTTCTCACGGGCCGACGGCTTCATCGTCATCCCCAGGCAAAGGGAGTATCTCGAAGCGAAAGAGTCCGTCGATGTCTACCTGCTCGATGCGACCGTTCAGCCAGTCGATCTGGTCGTCATCGGCAGTCACTGCCCCGGCCTGGATTTTCTTTTGGGTCGGCTCCGCGATGAAGGATTCGCCAGCAAGTTCCTCGCGGTCGGGAGCACGGCCGGGTTGGAGGCGGCACGTCGCGGCGAATGCGATTTGGCCGGCATCCACCTGCTGGATCCAGTCAGCGATCGGTACAATTCGCCGTTTGTCACCGAAGGACTGCGACTGATTTCCGGTTACCAACGAGCACAAGGGCTGGTGTTTCGTCGCGGTGATCGCCGATTCGAGGGGCAGTCTCTTTCGGAGGCGCTTGCGGCTGCCTTGGCCGACCCCGACTGTGTCATGGCCAATCGGAATCGCGGCAGTGGGACGCGGATCCTGATCGATCGACTACTCGCCGGTGCCCGGCCCCCGGGGTATTGGAACGAAATGCGCTCGCATCACGCCGTGGCCGCGGCCGTCGCCCAAAATCGAGCCGATTGGGGGATTGCGATTCACCCCGTTGCCGAAGCCTTGGGGCTAGGCTTCATCTCCGTCCGAGCCGAACAGTACGATTTCGTTGTCCCTGCCCCGCGATGGGATCGTCCAGCGGTCGCTGCCTTCCGCCGCCTGCTGGCTGACCCAACGATCCGTGCTCGTTTGAATCAACTGGGTTTTACTTGCGAGTAACATGCGCCTGACCTCCCTCCCCCAATTCGCTCGAAATTTGAATCGTGTGACCGAGGTGTTGTCCATCCTGTCCAAGTACGGCTTGGCGGATTGGGTGGATCGCTTGGACATCGGTTTGCTGCGCGGACTCTATCGGAGGACGATCAGCCGGTCGCTCGTCGATCTGACTACGGAAGCTCGGATCCGCCTGGCCCTGACGGAATTGGGCACCACCTTTATCAAATTCGGCCAATTGCTCTCCACTCGCCCCGACCTAGTGGGAAGGGAATTGGCGGATGAACTCACGCAGCTTCAAGCCAACGTGCCCGCCGACCCGCCCGAGGCGATCCGCGCTTGCATCGAACGCGAGTTAGGGCGTCCTGTGGGCGATCTCTTATTGGACTTCGATGACCGACCTCTGGCGTCGGCATCGATCGCCCAAGTCCATGCGGGCCGCCTCAAAGATGGAACGAAGGTCGTTCTCAAAGTTCAGCATGCGGAGATTCTGCCTCGAATCCGCAACGACCTGGAGATCCTCCAAGGACTCGCCGTGCGAGCCGAGCAATTCATCGAGGAATTGCGTCCGTATCAGCCGACCGCCATCGTCCGTGAGTTCGAACGAACCCTCACCCGTGAGTTGGACTTTCTTCGAGAGATGCGGAATCTCGAGCGCTTTCGTGCCGCGTTCGCCCAAGAACCTGGCGTTCGTTTCCCGAAGCCTTATCCCCAATTGTGCACCTCCAAGGTGCTCACGATGGATCGACTCGAAGGTATTTCATTCGCCGAGTTGTCCCAGCGTTTGGCGGTAGACGACGCCAACAACTTGGCCCGAAACGGAGCACGACTGTTCCTGGAGATGATCTTCCGCGACGGTTTCTACCACGCCGATCCACACCCCGGCAACCTGCTGCTGTTGCCCGAGGGAGTGATCGGGATCCTCGACGCGGGAATGGTGGGCCAATTGACTCCCACTCTGCGCGACGACCTCACGGATTTGCTGTTCGCCATCGGCTCGGGCGATCCGGATGAGATGGTGGCCATCCTGACCCGTATCAGCCAACCGTCATTCGTCCCCGACCCCAATTCGTTCGCCGCCGACGTCAGCGACTTTCTGTCCTATTATCAAGGCGTCCCGCTCAATCGTGTCGATATCAGTGCGGCGTTGAACGAGGTGGTCGACATCGTTCGCCGACATCACCTTCTGCTGCCAACCGGAATCGCGTTGCTGATCCGGGTGCTGGTCGTGCTGGAAGGGACTTCCAGACTGCTCAAACCGGATTTTCGACTCAACGAAGTGATCGACCCATTTCGCCAACGCTTGCTGGCCGACCGCTACTCCCCCTGGCGGCGATTGAAGCGTTTGCGCGATGTCTTGACGGACTATCAAAGCCTGATGGCCCGACTGCCGAATCAGGTCCGTGACATCATGCAGAAAGCCCAAGCTGGCCGCATCGAAGTTCAACTCGAGCATCACCATTTGGAACCTTCGGTCAACCGTCTGGTCCTGGGTGTCATCACCGCGGCGATGATCCTCGGCTCAAGCATCCTGTGGGCGCAACAAGCCCCACCGACGATTTGGCGCGTGTCAGTGATTGGCTTGCTTGGCA
>JAOAAM010000234.1 GCA_026418875.1 Gemmataceae bacterium
GGCGAGGCAGACGGCCGATGCCATCCTCGCGGAATTGCCCCATCCTGGTCCGGGGCTGGTCGAGGTTGAGGAAATCGCGGGGGAGATGCGTCCCAAGCGGGTCTTGCCTCGGATTCGAGAACTTGGCGAAGGCCCCGTGGCGCTGATTGGTCATCAGCCCACGTTGAGCCGCTTTCTTGGTTGGATGATCGGCGACCGCAAAGTTCGTCTTCATTTCGACAAGGGGGGGCTTGCACTCCTCGAAGTCACCGACTGGGCCAAGGGCGGTGCGGAATTACGCTGGCTCGTCACCCATGATTGGTTGAATGCGGAGGTCGCATGATTTCTCCCGAAGCACTGCAATGGCTTCGCTGCCCCATCGATCCCGAGCGGAACGCCCGGCTGGTGGACGAGGAGACGCACTTGCGTTGCGAGCATTGCGGCGTCCGATTTCGCATTCAGGACGGGGTGCCGAACCTGCTTGTGGACGAGGCAGAGTTGCCGCCCGGATGCCGTCAACTCGCCGATTTGCCGTGCCGACGGAGTCCGTCGGGCTGAGGTGCCGGAACTCACGGGCAGCCCGTCGGCTCCCTGACCTTGGTCGCCGCAGGATTGCAGGCCGACCGGCGGCGTGTACCGAATTCGTTTGCCCCCAAGGGAATGAATCCTTGGTAGGCGAAGCGTCGTCGAATCAATTGGCCCGTTGCGTAAAATGAGGGTGCCGATCGAGTGGGCCGGACGGCCGCTCCCGGCGTGGTGAGATGCAAGCCGCAAGGTTTGCAATCGACCTGCCGTGGGGAGGAAAGTCCGGGCTTCACAGGACACGGTGATGGGTAACACCCACCAGCCGCGAGGCTCGGGATAGTGCAACAGAAAGTATACCGCCGGGAGGCGGAGAACGGCCGAGGGTTCGTGCATGCCGATCCGGTGAACTCGGACCCTCTGCCGTCCTCTGCCTCTCGGTAAGGGTGAAAAGGTGCGGGTCTTCGGACCTTAATGTAAGAGCGCACCAGCGGTCGGGTGACCGACCGGCTCGGCAAACCCCACCGGAAGCAAGGCCAAATAAGGGGACAGGGCTGGTCCGGCCCGTTCAAGATCCCCGGGTAGGCCGCTCGACCCGCCTGGCAACAGTCGGGCCAGATAAATGGCCGTCGCGCGGGCTGCGTCCCGCGGCACAGAACCCGGCTTATAGGCCCAGTCGATCGGCTTCTTCTTTCCTGCGAACCTCTCACCTTGCCGACCCACGCGGCCTCTCTACTCCATCGGCATGACCAAATTTCGCGTGGCTATTACCGATTTCATCCTCGATGACCTTGCTCCCGAACGCCAAATCCTCGGCGATCTCGCCGAGATCGTGGCCTGCAACGTCCAAGACGAATCCGAATTGATCGGCCGGATCGACGATGCCGATGCGGTCATGATGTACCATTGCATCACCCTGAGTCGGAAAACGATCGAACGATTGAATCGTTGTCGGGTCATCGTTCGTTGCGGTGTCGGCTACGACAACGTCGATCACGTTTTCGCGCGAACCCGCGGCATCGCCGTGGCGAATGTTCCCGACTACGGCACGGAGGAGGTCGCGGATACGGCGATTGGCATGATGCTCGCTCTCACTCGGGGGATCCACCTGCTGAACTCTCGTCTTCGCGCCGAGCGAGGCCCATGGCTGTTCAGCCAAGCCGCGCCCTTGGGCCGACTGCGAGGTCGGATTTTCGGCGTGATCGGGTTGGGACGGATCGGCACCGCGGCGGCACTTCGTGCCAAGGCCTTAGGAATGACCGTAATGTTTTATGACCCCTACAAGCCGGACGGATACGACAAGGCGTTGGGCATCCGCCGGGTGGAAACGTTGGATGAGTTGCTCGAACAATCGTTCGTCGTCAGCATTCACTGCCCGCGATCGGCCGAGACGACGGGGATGATCGGTGCTGCGGAGATTG
>JAOAAM010000266.1 GCA_026418875.1 Gemmataceae bacterium
GATGAGCTTGCCGTCCTCGAAACCGACGATCCAGCCATCGAGCAGGATTTCCGGCGGGCCGTCCGGCTTGTCATCCCGGTCGCGGTCGGGGACGAAGAGAAGATACGGTGCCGCCCCGATCCACACACCGCCAAAGCCCACTTCCAGGCCGCTGACGAGATTTAATCCATCGAGGAACACCGTGCGCTTGTCGAACCTTCCGTCGTTGTCGGCATCTTCGAAGATTAAAATGCGGTCGCCGCGCTGCTTCTGATCGGCGGGCAACAGCGGTCCATCAAACGGCAGCCGTTGCGGATAGACGTAGGCTTCGGCGATCCAGAGTCGGCCCCGGTGGTCCAGGCACATGGCCACGGGTTGGTGCACGTCTGGCTCGCCCGCAAACAGCTTGACCTGAAACCCCTCGGGGACTTTCATCACCTCCGCCGCTTTTTCGGGAGACAGACCCGCATGGGCGTACACATCCGGCCCTGGCAGGGGTTGCGGCGCTCGACGCTCCGGGAAATTCGGCCGATCGGCGTGGAAGCGGAAATCGTCAAAGTTCACGTGGCCCCAATGGCCCGAATGCCGATCCACGAGCCGAATGTAAATTTCCTGATTCAGATGCTGCCGTAAGTCCACGGCCACCCGCTTCAGGTTCTCTTCCTCGATCCCCGCCACCCGGATGATGAGGCGATCGCCTTCTTTCAAGCGGATCTCGACCGAAGTTTCCGCATGTGGCCCGCCGCCGATCAGGAACGACGCCCAGGGATGAGTCACGCGGAAGGGGACCGAGGTGAGAGTCCCTTGCGGTTGATCGCCGAACTTCTCGTAGCCGCCAATCCAATACTCGCCTTGGTGCTCGCTCTTCATGTCGCCGCGACGGGGGGCCACCGTATCGCCCCGAATCGGTTGGCCACGGAAGGCGTCTCCCTCGGCGGTCCAATCGCGCAGGTCGCCCGTCTCAAAATCCAGATTCAGCGGCTTACCCTCCGAGTTGACCGGGCGAACACCCTCCGGCTCGGCAGCCCAGACCGGCACAACCAACAGCGCGAAGACCCAAGCATAGCGAACAACGGCGTTCATGATCATGAACCACGTGGAAAATTGGCCCAGGGGGGATGCTCTCACTTTTATAACCCAGCTTTCGCTTGTCGAACAGGAAAGTCGGCCCGGTTGCGGCGAATGCCAGCATGCCCCGGGCAGCGAATCACCTGTGCGTCGAAACCAACGCGCTCGCTGGGGTTTCTGGGTCGCCACGAGCCAGTTGCGTTCCTCGCGGTTTGGTCTTTGGCCAGCGGTGGCGCGATCGGGTGTACCGGGTCGCCACAGGCCAAACTTGACTTCGATTTGCCGCATCCAACACTTCGAGATGGCTCGGCACGGCACGACCACGGGAGGGGCCCACGCACCCCAGCGAAGAAAGATCCAGAAAACGACCCGAAAAAAGTGCGTCGCTGCTGCGTCAGTCGGGATTCGATGCGAGACGATCGGTCCGGGGAATGAAGGTTCATGGCCGGGGATTCAGACCGCGAATCACGCTCGCCGAGAAGTCACCGCTGAAATGATGGAAATGAAAGAAATTTTGGAAAACTTTGAAAAAGTGGGCGATCAGGTGGATGGTGGGAAGAAGATGATCGCGTGGTCCGGTGACGGACTCGCTTTGCGGTTTGCAGCGAGCCAGCGTCGGCGACGTGTCGCGGTTCCCGGTCGAAGGGCGTGGTGAGGTCATGAAGGAGCAAGGTTCCCCGGTCTTTGGGTTTTCAGGGGTCGATTGCGGAGCGGGTTGGTTC
>JAOAAM010000388.1 GCA_026418875.1 Gemmataceae bacterium
TATGGCTTGGGGCACCTGATCGTGGCCCGGGCCTTGGTCGCCCTGATTTTTGCCATCGCGAGCTGTTGGCGGAGTAAGGACGGACCCGACGGTGTGCTAGGGATCTGTTGCGGCATGGCGCTTGAGTGTTTCGGGTTCGCCGTGCTTCTTTGGGGCTTGTCCCACGGGCTGGCACCGTTGATGCAGCGATTGGGCATCGCCTTGAGTCAGTCGCCAGCCGTTGATCCCGTCATGGCGCGGTTGGTGACGTTCATCGGTGCGGGGATTTACGAAGAGATCCTCTTCCGTTTACTCCTGTTCTCCGGATTGACGCTGCTGTTGCGGTTAGCGTTGACGCCCCGTTTTCAAGCACTCGTGATTGCCGCAGTTGTGTCCGCGTTCCTGTTCGCCGCGGCTCATCACGTCGGCCCCTACGGCGAGCCGATGAATAGCTACGTCTTTCTGTTCCGTTTCCTGGCCGGGCTTTACTTCGCCGTGGTGTATCACTTCCGTGGTTTTGCTGTGGCCGCCGGTGCTCACGCCTGTTACGACGTACTGGTGGGATTGGCACCGTAAAGCGGACGTTTCTTCCTGAATCTCATACATTTGCAAACACGATCATGGCTCATCGCCGGTGGCGCGATTGCTGCCGAACGCAGCGAGGGGATCCGAAATGGCCGTCGCCGAAAAACCTGCCAACACCTCGACCGAATTTCGCCCGTATGTTCCTCACACCGAAAGCCCCCGAGAGTTCACCTTGCCGGCCGTGGTGACGGGGACAGTGCTGGGGCTGATTTTCTCGGCGTCGTCGCTGTATCTGGTGTTGAAGGTTGGCATGACCGTCTCGGCGTCGATCCCGGTGGCGGTGTTGGCCATCTCCCTGTTCCGCGTGGTGCGAAAGTCGACGATCCTGGAGAACAACATCGTGCAGACTGCCGGTTCGGCCGGCGAGTCGATCGCCTTCGGCGTGGGCGTGACCATGCCGGCCCTGTTGATGCTTGGCTTTGACATGAGCTTACCGCGGGTGATGGCGGTATCGGTGTTGGGCGGGTTGCTCGGCATCTTGGCGATGATCCCGCTGCGGCGGGCGTTCATCGTCAAAATGCACGGCCGGCCGGGCGAACCCGGGACGCTGCTCTATCCCGAAGGCGTCGCCACCGCTCAGGTGCTCATTTCCGGCGACAAAGGCGGGACGACGGGCAAGACAGTGTTCATCGGTTTTGGCATCGCCTTCGTGCACAAATTCGCCACCTTGGGCCTCGGATTGATCAAGGAAACGGTCTCCGTTCCCGTCGCCGCGATCAACCGTGCGGCGGTGTTCTCGGCGGACATGGCCTCGGAACTGTTGGGCGTGGGGTACATCATCGGCTCACGGACCGCGGGGATCATGATGGCTGGTGCCGTCCTCGGTTATCTCGTCATCATCCCGATCATTTTCTTCGTCGGGCAGTACACCCCGACCGTGATTCCCCCAGCCTCGAAATCCATCATGTCGTGGGTTGATGATCCCGACTTGATCCCGCTTCTGCGCACCAACTACCTGCTGTATATCGGTGCCGGGTGCGTGGCGACGGCGGGAATCATGAGCATGTTGCGGACGCTTCCCATGGTGCTGCGGACGATCAAGGCCGGCTTCTCCGCCGTCGGCGATGGTGATGGTTCGGCCGCCGTGAAGCGCACCGACCGCGACATGCCCATGTCGGTCGTGCTTTTCGGAAGTTTGGGGCTGATCGTCCTGCTGGCGTTGTTCCTGGGAACCGAGGTCGCCTGGCTCAGTGCCGTGGCCGGAGCGCTGCTGGTGGTGGTTTTCGGCTTCCTCTTCGTCACGGTGTCGGCCCGATTAACCGGCGAGATCGGTTCCTCGTCCAATCCCATCTCGGGTATGACCGTCGCGACCTTGATGGTCACCTGCCTGATCTTCCTGGCACTGGGCTGGCAGACTCCTGAAGATCGGTTGCTCGCGCTCTCCGTGGCCGCGGTCGTGTGCATCGCCTCGTCCAACGGCGGGACAACGGCACAGTCGCTGAAGACAGGCTTCCTCGTCGGCGGCACGCCAAGGGCCATGCAGTACGCGATCCTGATCGGGGCTTTAATCTCGGCCCTGGTCATTGGCGGAACCCTGATCGCCTTCAATGCCGCCGGAACCGTCTACACCAGCGATCCACAGTATTTGCCCAAGGATGCGTCGAACCAGGTCGTCGTCCTCTCGCCGGGGGAGCGTGCCCGACTGAGCGAGCGTGAGACCTATCAGGGCAAAAAGTATCTCATTTGGGATACCCGCCGCGACGCATTCACCCGGGATAACTTTCCGGCCCGAAAAGAGCTGCTCAAGGTTCCCGACGGAACGGCACCCGAGGGGCGGTTCCTCGTGGATCCCGATTCCGGCCAGGTCGCCTTCTTGAAAGACCCGACTGTCGGCGGCGTCGTCAAAACCCACGAAGGGCGGGAATTAACACGTTTCCCCGCGCCGAAGACCAAAGTGATGCACATCATCATCGAGGGCGTGCTGACGCAGAAACTCAATTGGAGCTTGGTGTTGATCGGGGCGATGATTGCCTTCACGCTGGAGTTGTGCGGCGTCTCAGCGTTGGCGTTCGCCGTCGGCGTTTACGTCCCCATTCAGTTCTCTGTGCCGATCTTCTTGGGAGGCCTTGTCCGTTGGTACGTCGATCGGCATCTGTTGCGGCAGGCACAGACCGAAGCCGGGGACGTGGCCAACGACCCCGAAGCTCGCGCTCGAGCCGAGATCGAAGCGATTCGCAAGAGTGAGACCAGCCCGGGAGTGCTGCTTGCCTCGGGGTATATCGCTGGCGGCTCGCTGGCGGGGGTCGCCGTGGCCTTCCTTGAATTCTCGCAGGAGTTCAAGCGCAGCTTGTTGCGAGTCGGCGAATCGCTCGCGGAATGGGGGAACCGAACGATTTTCAGCGTGCCCTTCGACTTCACGCAAGCCGATGCCCTGGCGATCGGAGTGTTCGCCGTGCTGATCGCGTTCTTGGTGGCGGTGGGCATGGGCAAGATCATTCCGCCGCCGGAAGAGCAGAATGGCACCTGACCGTGGCGCACCCACGACCGTGGGCCAAAGCGACCGAGTTTTCAAGCGGGGTGGCGGCTCAAGTCTGCCCCTGAAGTGACCAACCGATGTAAAAGACGAACGCCCCGGCCGCCAGAATCGTCAGCATGACGCCCTCGGTGACAACCTGCGGGTAGAGGACATTCCCGGCAATTCCCGACGGGACGATACACAACCCGAGGAGCTGAAGGAACCGACCGAGCCGCTGACGCATGGGATCAGAAACCCGCCTTCCTGAAACTGAGAGACGGACGAGGGGGTGCTTCTCAGGATTGAAGCGCTCCTCGACCTCTCGACCCTCCACTCCCGGGCGATTCCCTGGTGCGCTCGTCTCGGCACTGAAATTGCACACCGAAGAGCAACCACCCTCTGGTAATATCCTGGGAATGACTTCCTTGACAAGCGGTGGACGAAATCTAGGAAAACACTTCACCGGAAGCCACGAAGGGGCGGGGGACCGATTGCGCCCCGGCCTGCCGGTCGTGAATGTGCGGAGATTCTTCCCGTGACGCGATCAGGTCGATCACCTGCGACGGCTGCCTCGGGGGCCTTCGTGCTGGCTCTTGCCTTGCAGGCCCTGTTCATCGCCGGCTGCGATGAGACGTACGACCCCGAGTTGCTGTACCCAATCCGACGAGACTGGATCGTCAACGCGGAATCACTGGAGGGCACTCCCGGACGCATTAATCCCCCCGGAATCTTGCCGCTCCAGATCTTAGACGGCCGGAAAGAGCTTCTCGGGATCAGCAGCGACTTTCTCAAAGCCCGGGACGAGGGCAAAATTGTCGATCCTCGTCCCGTGGTCGATGTTGGGGCGACCGGCGTCGAACTGATGCGGTCATTGCGGGATCTGGCAGGTCGCCCCCGCTATCCGAAGATCGACGTCGACGATGAGTCGTTGAACGAGCGTCTGGCCACCGAGTTGAAGTTGGACCGCAAAACGCTGGAGCGCGGCAGCGTGGTGTACCGGCGGAATTGCCTCCACTGTCACGGACTGAGTGGCGATGGGAAAGGCCCGACGGGGCTATGGGTGAACCCGCATCCGCGGGACTTCCGCTCCGGGATCTTCAAATACGTTTCCTCGAGTCAGGACGAGGGGAAGCGGAAGCCCCTCCGCGATGATCTCCGCCGCGTCCTCATCAATGGCATCGAGGGAACGGCGATGCCGTCGTTTTCGCTGCTGAGCGATGAAGACATGGATGCGGTCATCAGCTACGTCATCCACTTGAGCATCCGCGGTGAAGCGGAGATGGAGACGTTGAAAGAACTCATCCTCGAGCGGAGCCAAGCATCGACGGAAGAGGGTGAGGCCGAACCGATCGTCGAACGGGTTCGGGGCAAGGGTCGCACGGCAGCCGAACGCTGGCTGGAAGCGCAGACCTCGCAATTGACCCCGCCGAGCCAGCCGGACTACGAAGGCGACGAGGCGAAGATGCTGGAAGCGGCGGCCCGGGGTTATAAATTTTTCACGCGGGCCGATCAATGCGCTCAGTGCCACACCAACTTCGGGCGCGACGCCGATCTTCGGTATGACATGTGGGGCACGATGGTTCGACCGCGAAACCTGACAGCAAACATCTACGGCGGCGGACGACGGCCCATCGACTTCTACTGGCGCATTCATTTGGGGATTCGTGGCTCGGGAATGCCGAGTTTCGCTCCGGTGAATGAGAAAGACCCGTCCGTGAAAGATGCGGAAACCCGCGAAAGGACGATGTGGGACGTGGTCGCTTTCATCCGCCTGCTGCCCTACCCGGAGTACCGAGCCAAGCTAAGCAAGGCCCACGGGATCTACTTGGACTGACACGAAGACGGGACGGAAGTTTCCATTCGACCTCAGTTCCGTTCATCCTGATTTGGACCGATCTATGACCTACGCGATCATTGGGCTGTTGACCGTCGCGACCCTGATTTACGGACTGTACGTGATCTTTCCCGAGGCGTTACGGCCGTCGGGTCAGGGGGCGAAACGTTGGGCGTACTTGTTCGGGATCACCCTGCTCCTCGAAATCCTGGCTTTCGCCGCGGCCCCGCTTTTCGGCTGGTGGATGCCCTTGGGGCGTTCGACTTACGCCTGGGATGTGGATCGTCTCTTCTACGTAATCCTGGCTGTCACGGGTGCGACGTTCATCGGCGTGGCCATCGTGTACACCTATGTCCTGTTTAAGTACCCCGCTCACCAGGGGCGGCGGGCCTTGTACACGCATGGCAATCACAAGCTGGAGATGATCTGGACCGCGATTCCCGGCGTGCTGCTGTTCTTATTGGCGATCGGTCAGATTCCTGCGTGGCTGAAGGTCAAGATGCACGCCGTGGATGAGCCATCCGTGGCGCAGTCGCTGCAAGTGGAGGTGACCGGCCGGCAATGGGAGTGGCGCGTCCGGTATCCCGGCCCGGAGCATCTTGAGGTCTGGAAACGCGATCCGAAGTCCGCCCTGACCGACCTCCGCCGCAAGCTGACTCCACAACCCGACGACGTTCGCCTGGTCAATGAATTGCACGCCGTCAAGGGTGAACGACTGTTGATCCACCTGAAGACCTTGGATGTGATCCATAGCTTGTTCCTGCCGCAGATGCGACTGAAGCAGGACGCGCTGCCGGGTAAGACGATCTTGGCCTGGTTCGAGCCGACCGAAGCGAATTGCCAGAGGGTTGGGGATGTCTGGCGCGATGGGGTTCGGAAGGACGCGAAGGGAAATTGGGTTTGGGACCCGAGCTACGTTTGGGAGATTGCCTGCACCGAGTTTTGCGGCTCACGCCATTCGCTGATGCGGGGCAAGCTTTTTGTTCATGAAACCCGTGAGGACTTCGAGGCGTGGCTAAAAGTTGCCGCAGCCAAGCAGCGGGTGACGGTGCCGCCGACGGAGACGAAAGCGGCAGGAGCGAACGGCGTGGAATGATCGCGAGCGACGGTGGGGATGAATTCAGGCCCGAGGAATGAACCACTAACCATTCGCCGAATGGGATGTTCGATATGAGCGACAATGCGACGCATCTGACCGAGCATGGTCATCACGAAGAGCTGAGCTTCCTGCAAAAGTACGTCTTTTCGCGGGATCACAAGATCATCGGGATTCAGTTCCTGTTCACCGGCTTGATGATGCTGCTGCTGGGGGGTGGGCTCGCCCTGTTCTTCCGCATCCAGCTTGGCTGGCCCGGGGCGGAGATACCGATTATTGGCAAGTGGCTGTGGGATGGCCCCGCCGGCCGAGTCATGCCGCATGACTTCTACAACATGCTCTTCACGATGCATGCCTCGGTGATGATTTTCTTCGTCATCATCCCGCTGCTGACGGGGGCGTTTGGCAACTTCCTCATCCCACTGATGATCGGCGCGAAGGACATGGCCTTCCCGACGCTGAACATGCTGTCGTACTGGTTCATGTGGCCCGCGTTGATCGTCATATTGATTTCGTTTTTCGTGGATGGCGGAGCCGCGGCTTCAGGATGGACGGCCTACCCGACGATCGCCAGCGCGACGATGCCCTCAGGCTTGGGCACCTTGCGGGCCCCGTCGCAACCAGGCTCGGGCATCGGCCAGGTGCTCTGGTTGGTGTCGCTCATCTTCGTGGGCGTGTCGTCGATGATGGGCTCCGTGAACTACATCACGACGATCGTCAACATGCGAGCGGTCGGCATGACCATGTTCCGCATGCCGCTGACCGTGTGGGCCATGTTCATTACCGCGATCTTGCAAGCATTCGCCCTGCCCGTGCTCACCGTGGCGTTGTTCTTGCAACTGTTCGACAAGACGATCGGGACGACGTTCTTCTTGCCGCCCACGGGATTGAACTTCGGCAACTGGACAACCGGGCCGGGCGGCGGGCAGCCGTTGTTGTGGCAGCATTTGTTCTGGGTCTACTCGCACCCGGCAGGGTACATCATGATCCTGCCGGCGATGGGGATGGGCTCGGACATCTTGGTGGCCTTC
>JAOAAM010000182.1 GCA_026418875.1 Gemmataceae bacterium
CGTACCAGTCAGCCACGAAAATGCTGCCATCCGGAGCGACGCACACGTCCGACGGGCGGAACCAGGAATCGGTGCTGGTGAGGAGGATTTCTTTTTGCAACTCGTAGCCAGCCCCCGAGGGTTTGCGGAAGAAGGCGCGGACCTCGCGCGGCCCGGCATCGCAGTGGAGCAACGCGCCAGCATATTTGCGACCGAACAGCGTCCCCTCGTAAAACTGAATCCCCGTCGGGCTGCCGAAGCCCGTGCGGAGGACCTTGTGCACCACCCCGGGCTGCTCTTCATGCCAGTGACTTTCTCCGGGTCCACGAGGGAAGTAGCCGTAGTTGCCCCCAGGAAGCACGAAACAGATGCGCGTCTGCTGGTTGCCGTCGTCGTCGTTATCCGAGAGCCAGATTTCCCCAAACGAATCGACGCAGGCTTCGTAGTTATTGCGGAAGTTGTGGGCGATCAGTTCCAGGTTGTTGCCTTCCAGATCGCAACGCCAGACGGTGCCGGCGAGACAGTCGGGTTCGCCGCTGCGCCAGCCGCGGCCCTTGCCGTCACGCGACTTCAAGCTGGGGATCGGTTGGGAGTCCCAATCCCGCCCGACGCCGACGCCGCTGTCACCGACGGTGAAATAGATTTTGCCGTCCGGTCCAAGGTGCAACCCGTGTACGCCGTGATCGTGATCCAAGCCGCCGAATCCCGTCAGGAACTTCGTCGGCGGTCCGTCGGCCTTCAAGTCGCCGTCGCGGTCCCAGAACTCGAGGATGTCCGGCGATTGCGCGACCAGCACCCGCAGCGGTCGACCGTCCGTCTGCGGAATCACGCAAACCGATAGCGGACCGTACAGCTCCTTCCCTTGATAGAATGTGACCGCTCGGGTCGCTCGCCCCTCTCCCTGCTCGTCGATCAGGACAACGATCCGGTCGCCTTCGGGACGCAAGATCGGCCGATTGAATTTGAGCCGACGGTAATTCACCGCCTCGGCGACCCAGACTCGCCCCTGCGGGTCAACGTCGATGCTCGTCGGATTGAACAGCATCGGCTCGTGGGCGAAAACGTCGACCTGCAAACCCTCGGCCGTGGTCAACGTCTCCCGAATCTTCTCGGGTGGAACTTGCGCTGGTGCCCACTGGACCATGCCCCAGGTCCAGGCCATCCAGACTAAACCGGCGACATACCCGAATCGGATCATCGACGATTCCTCGGGAAGGGTCTACTTTGGGGGGGCGGAGTGTTCGCCCATTGTACCATGATCGAATCCAGGGCGAGAACGACGGCAAGAATCCGAAGCGCGTACCAGCCGCGGCACCGTTAAATTCCGAAGGCGCAGGCCGTTTGGTCAATGCCCGTGGTTCCCGTTTTAACCGTGGTTCCCGTTGTCGCCGTTGTCAACGTTGTCGCCGTTCTCCCCATTCTCGCTATCCTCGGCTCGTTCCGGGAGCAAGGCTGCCAGCAAGATGACGCCAGCGACGGCGCTGAGCAACGAACCGGACAGCACGCCGATTTTAGCGGTGTCGAGCAGGTTTTCGGGCAGGGCAAGGCTGGCGATGAAGACGGACATCGTAAAACCGATCCCGGCGAGGCATCCCGCGCCGAGCATGATGGGCCAGGTGACGCCCTTGGGTAGTCGGGCAATTTTCAGACGAACCGCCAGGGCACTCATTCCCAGGATGCCCAGCGGCTTACCGACGAACAGACCGAGAGCGACGGCAAACGACACGCCATGACCGATCGATTCGGGACGGATCTCGACCCCAGCATTGGCCAGGGCGAAGACCGGCACGATGACGAAGGCCACCCATGGATGCAACGCCACCTCCAGGCGCTCCTGAGGCGAAACGGACTGCCACGCCGCCGACTCTAGTTGGTTGAGCAATTTGACCTGCTCCGGCCCGTGGAACCCTCCTCCTCGCATGCGGTCCAACAGCCGACCGACGTTCTCCAGCATCTCGGTGCCCTCGTAGCGGGCCACCGTCGGGGTGAGTAAGCCCAGGATGACCCCGGCGACCGTGGGATGGACGTGCGCCTTGAGGAAGGCAAACCAGATCGCGACTCCGAGAAGAACGTAGACGGCGATGCGATTGACTCCAAGATAACGAAAGGCAATGACCACGCCGAAGCCGACCGCCGCCCACAGCAGCGGATAAATGCTGATGTCCGAGGAATAGAAGACGGCGATGAGGATGACCGCACCAATGTCGTCGGCGATGGCCAGCGAAAGGAGCATGATTTTCAGCCCCAACGGCACGCGCTTGCCGAACAACGCCAGAAACCCGACCACGAAGGCGATGTCCGTCGCCGTGGGGATGCCCCAACCTGATTCTCCCTCCTTGCCGCTGCGCAGGGCCAGGTAAATGAT
>JAOAAM010000453.1 GCA_026418875.1 Gemmataceae bacterium
CGTCATCGACGCCGCTGCCGCCGAGCCGACGCCCAGATTCATCTCCCTGGCGGGTGCCGAAGGAACCAAACCCGTCACGCCCATCCTCGTGAAAACCATCACCGGTCGCATACTGGCCCTCGTGTTCCACGACCATGACCAAGGCGTGCAGGCCGAGGATTCGCTCGACGTGATTGATCTCGACCCCGACCGCAATGGCGACTTTACCGATGCGAAGCTCGTCAAGTCGATCGCCGTCGGCCCGAGCGCCGTCGATGGGCACTACGGACATCACGATGCCGCGGTGGATGCCGACGGTCGCTGCGCCTTCATTACCAATCCCGGCGACGGTACGATCACGGTCTTGTCGCTGAAACATCTGGAGATGGTGACCAGCTTCAAAGTGGGCGGAACGCCGACGACGATCGTGGCACGCGGCGGACTGGAGACCGAGGATTGATTCCTCGGGCAACGTTCGCCCTGTTCACGACGCGCCCAATCAACGGTCCGAACCCCGGCAGCCAGAGGGCACGCTTCGCCCTTGCTCGCCGGGGTGTTTTTTTATTCGCTGATCCGGCTCACCGCGCTCCCATCGGGGGATCTTCGATGGATGTGAGGCGGACCACGTCAGGGGGTGTTGGCGGCTTTCAACTCCTGCCCGCTTTCGATCGTCAGGTAGAAACCGTGCGGGCCGTCGCCGTTGGCCACTTTCAACAAGATCGTGTTGATTCCTTTTTTCAAGCGGACGGTGGCACGGTTTTGATCCGGGGCGGCGGCTCGAGTCTCCCGCACCGTGATGACCAATTCACCGTTCACGAACAATTTCGCTCCGTCGTCGCTGCCCAACAGCACCGTGGCGGGCTGATCCACGGGTGAGAGGACAGCGGTAAAGGCGTAGGAGAACGAGTTCTTCGCTGCGGCACCGTGGAGCGCCGACAGATCCACGTAACCTTGAGCGTCGATGCGGACCTCGCGCCACGAGAGTCGCCCCAGGTTGCCGGCGTGAACGGACCGTCGCTCACCTTCTTCGGTGAAGGTGTCCGAACGCTCGTGGGGGTATTTCTCGACATCCGTCGCCCGTTCCAATCCCTCGAGCATCGACGGGGCCGAGAATGGTCCGACGATTTGCCACGCCATCGCCGTGTAGGCGGGTGTCCGCAGCGTCAGCAGATATTCGACCACGTCCAGCAGTTCGTCTTCGGAGAAGGCTTTGACAATGTCCGCCGGCATGATCGACACGGGGCTTCGCGACATGCTCTCGACATCGGCTGACGTGAAGGTGTGGTCCTTGCCATTGGCATCGCGGAGAGTCACCGAAGCGTCCCCTTGCCCGATGAGGATCCCCGAGATGACCTGCCCCGTCTTGGTTTCGATCGTGTATTGGGCGAATTGATCGGCGATGGCTTTGCTCGGATTCAGGATCGACTCCAGCAGGTTCTCGCGGCTGGCCTTCAGCCCGATCATCGACAGGTCCGGTCCGACCTGCCCGCCGATACCGCGGATGGTGTGGCACTTCAAGCATTGGGCTTCGTTATTGCGGCTGGCAGCAAGCAACTGTTGGCCCCGCTCGGCGTTGCCACGAGATCGTGCCAATGTGGCGATCGGGGGCAGCTGGCTCGGATCGAGCTTGCCTGGTGCGGGGAACAGCAGCATGGCTTTGTTTCGTTGCGCCTGGAACGGGCTGTTGCGGAGCAACCGACCCGCACGACCCTCCAGCCACTCCGGCATCTTGCCGC
This sequence comes from Gemmataceae bacterium, assembly GCA_026418875.1. Classification (GTDB taxonomy): domain Bacteria; phylum Planctomycetota; class Planctomycetia; order Gemmatales; family Gemmataceae; genus CAKZUU01. Next base: position 1,716 of record JAOAAM010000453.1, read on the forward strand.
TTTCCTTGAGCGATAGCAGCCAGTCGGTCCCAGCACGCACGGAAGTGAGAACATCCAACGCGGCCGCTCGCAGTTCATCGTTCGGGCTGTCCGGTGCGAGCAGAAGTTCTTGCAAGGCGGTCAACGCTGGGGCCGCGAGACGTTCGCTCCCCGGTAAACGAAGCAACGTGCCCAGCGCGGCGGCCGCTTCCAAGCGGAACGCGATGGTCTCCTCCGAGCGTCGCAGTAGCTCGGTCAACGCGATGACGGCAATCTCGTCATTGATCTGGCCCAAGGCACGCACAGCTTCGACCCGATGCTCCATCGGTGCCGCTGGGTCGTTCGCGACCGCAATCACGCCCTTCGCCCCGGGAACAAAACGAGCGGCGGCGACCAGCCGGATGCCGCGAACCCGTGTCGAAGCGTCTGCCAGCAATCGTCCGATGGTGTCGGTCAACTCCGGTGAGCGCTGCGCCGCGAGCCAGCGCGAGGGTAAGTAAGTCCGCAGCAAGCCTAAAGCGCGATTTTGCACTTCCTCGGAGGGGTCGGAGGCCAGGACTTTGATCATCAGCAGAGCTGAATTTGGATCATCGTACACGCCGATGATCTCCACGATGCGAGCGCGTTGGGCCGGCGAAAGGCTGGAGTCGGCCAGCAAGCGCTCCAACTTGGGGAGCATCGACTTGGGCCGCAATTCCCAGACGAGGTCGGCCACGGTGTCGTTCCAAGCCGGGAATTGCTGGTCGAAATCGGCGAGGATCGCCGCCCTCCGGACCGGATCGGTGCCGCAGGCGATGTTCAACGCTGCCCGATAGAAATGGTCGGGGGCGGAGTACTTCTGAGCCAGCGGGTAGAAAAACTCGCGGGCGGTTTCCACATCGGCTTGTCGCAAGGCCAGGATCAGTTCGCGTCGCACCGGGGGGGTGAACGATTCGACGACGGCATGCAGGCGTGCCTTGGTCTCGGGAGAGAGCGGGCCGAAGGACGGGTATCGGCTGGCAAACTGGCGGATCCGTTGGCAGGCGATCCGCTCGGCCAAGTCGCCCGCAGCACCAGGTCGGTCGAAACGACCGAGGATCTCGGCCAATTCGTTTTTCCTCTGCCACAATGCCCGGGCTAACTGCCAAGGCTCTGCCGAATCCGGTGCCGACCCTCTCTGGGCGGCGGCCGTCACGACGCTCTCGAATTCCTCGCTCCCCTCGCCCAGTTCCGACAGGCGGGCGATGGCCGCGGCCCGCGCCGAGGCACACGGCGACTGGAGGGCGGCTGCCAGACCGGCCGGTGTGCGAATGTCATGCCTCGGAACCTGGTAGCCGGTGTGGCCCTTGGGAGTCAGGCGATAGATTCGGCCTCGGGTCCAGTCGCCCATACCATGACCGCCCACGCCCGGGGCGTACCAGTCAGCCACGAAAATGCTGCCATCCGGAGCGACGCACACGTCCGACGGGCGGAACCAGGAATCGGTGCTGG
>JAOAAM010000534.1 GCA_026418875.1 Gemmataceae bacterium
GCCGGACATAGTGCAAGAACCACGCGACGACAGCCCAAGCCACGAGGAACGAGGTGACAAAGCCCACCAGCAAGACACCCCACCGTTCCGGCTCGACCGGGGCCGGGTGTTTGTAGAGCGAATAGGCTGCCGCCGCTCCCATCGTGGGAATGCTGAGCAAGAAGGAAAAATCCGCTGCCGCTCGCGTACTCAAACCGCACAATCGCCCCCCGAGGATCGTCGCCGCCGACCGGGACACCCCCGGGATCAACGACGCGATCTGCGCCACACCGATGGCCAACGCCGACAGCGGTCCGACCTCATGCACGTCGAGAACTCGATCCCGACCTCGACGCACCCTCTCGACCAACTCGATGGCGACCGCGCCCCCGATCAAGGCCAGGCCGACCGGCAAGGCACTGGCCATCAACGCGTCGATCGTTTTTTTCCCGACGACGCCGGCGACTCCTGCCGGGACCACCGCCGCCAGGATCAACACCACCGGATGCCGCCAACGGGGTGTCGCAGGTTGGGAACCGAGAAAGTCCCGCAGGAGATTGCCCAAGCGGCGGGAGTAATAGACGACCACGGATAGGATCGCCCCCAGCTGGATCACCACGGTGAACATTCGCCAGAACGAGTCGCCCTCCAAATCGACCCCGAGGCATTGCTCCACGAGCAGCATATGGCCGGTGCTGCTAATCGGGAGGAACTCGGTCACCCCCTCGACGACGCCCAGTAAGACAGCCAAGGCCCAGTCATTCATCATCGGGACAGTGTAGCGACTCCGCCCGGTCCTGGGTGTTCACGGCGAGACCGGACAACCGGCCCGAGTGCCAGAATGACAGGGGGGAATAAAACGCCCCCCGCATCAATGTGCCACAACCATTTTCCTCTCGGACACTTGTGTTTTTAAAATCGAATGCTCGAGAATCGGCACGAGGGTTGTATTGTTGATCCCACGGGGCGATACCCCCGACAAATCCCGAGCGCCGGCTGGCCTGAATCGTTTCGCTGCCGGTCTGCATCGAAAAGGGCGCTGCGAGAGACAAAGTTTGGAAGCGATCACCAGAAACGATGGAGGTGTGAACCATGCAAGCACGATTCGCCTTCCCCGATTTGTGGAATGAGATGAGCCGCGTCCATGACGAATTGAGCCGTTTGTTCGGCCGAGTCACGGGCAATGGCTTCCGCGTCATGGCCCCGGCGGGTCCGTCGGTGAATGTTTGGGACGACGAACACAACGTGTACGCCCAAGCGGACCTTCCCGGGATCGATGCCAGCAAGCTGGAAGTGTTCGTCACTGATGGCGACACCTTGACCATCCAGGGCGAGCGGGTGCCCAATGTCCCGCAAAACGCCATCTGGCACCGCCAGGAACGGGCGTTCGGCCAATTCATGCGGCAAGTATCGCTGCCCGCCTTGGTCGATCCGGACAAGGTGGAAGCCAAGTACGAACACGGCGTGCTGCACCTGACCATGCCGAAGAGCGAGGCGGCCAAACCGCGTCGCATCGCGGTGAAGGCGTGATGGCGAAGGGCGTGCCCGTGGCAGAGTGCGGAATGCCCACGGGACGGCCACCAGGGTTCATGATTCGCGAACGACCAAGACGAGGAGGCAAGCCCATGTCCGAGCAAGCGCTGCAAAAACGAGAAACTACCCAATTGACCCGCCCGACGGATACGACCAACGACTGTCTCTTATACACATCT
>JAOAAM010000637.1 GCA_026418875.1 Gemmataceae bacterium
TTCGGAAGCCCTGAAAGCGCGGTTGCGTGAGTTCGCCCATCCCCACGCCAGCATCGCCAATCCGGTGGATCTGGTCGCGTCGGCGACCCCGGCCGACTTCCGCCGAGCCGTCGCCACGCTCTTACGCTCTGGGGAAATCGACGCCCTAATCGCCATTCACGTCAACCTCGAACCGACGGGGAACGAGGACTACCAGCAGGCGATCCGCGACGGCGTCGCCGATTGCCCCGAACACACTCCCTGCGTTCCCGTTTACGCGGTCTTCCTGCCGGACATGCCCACGCGAAGTCTGAAAGTGGACGAGCGTTGGCGGATTCCGTGCTACCCATTCCCCGAGTCGGCGGCACGAGTTTTGGGCTATATCGCCAACTATGCCGATTGGCGTTCTCGACCCATCGGCACCATCCCGCGCTGGGATGACGCCCAGACGGCCACGGCCCGCACCGTCTGCCGTCGGGTTTTGGCGGAGCGTGGCGAGGGCTGGCTCTCTGCCGTTGAAACCCAGTGCGTCTTGCAAGCGATGGGGTTGCCGTTGGTAAAAGGCGAAGTGGCCGCTTCTCCGGACGAAGCCGCCAACATCGCCGAGCGCCTCGGTTTCCCCGTCGCCGTGAAACTGGTCTCTCGATTTTTGGTCCACAAGACTGAAGTGCAGGGAGTGCGGCTGAATCTGAACAGCCCCGCGGAGGTGCGGCAGGCCTTCCAGGAAATTCGCTCCGCCTTGGCCCAACGCGGACAAGAAAATGCCTTGGAGGGCGTGCTGGTCCAGCAGATGGTTCCCGGCGGGATCGAAGTCGTCGTCGGCGTCACGCAGGACCCGCTTTTCGGCCCGGTCATCGCTTTCGGTCTGGGGGGGGTCATGGTCGAATTGTGGAAGGACATCACCTTCCGCGTGACTCCGCTCACCGACCGCGACGCCCAGGAAATGATCCACTCGATCCGCGGGGCCAGGCTGTTGCAAGGCTTTCGCGGACAGCCCCCGGGAGACGTCGCTGCCTTGCAGGATCTCCTGCTTCGTGTGGCACGATTGGCCGAGGAAGTCCCGGAAATCAGCGAACTGGACCTGAACCCGGTATTCGTCCGACCACCCGGCCAAGGCTGTGCTCTGGTCGATGCGCGAATTCTGGTCCGCCCGGCTCCGTAGTCCCGCGGAGTCATCGTCTGCGGGGGAGCACCGCCGACGACTGCGACGGGCACAGTCCCGACTGCGGGGGGGCCGCGTTCGAGTTGCGTTCGATTTCGGTTCGAGCGACGTCAACCCTCTTCCGGTGCGACGGAGATGCGCCGTGGCGTGGCCCCCGGTTGCTTGCGGATGGTGATCGTCACGACACCCCAGCGACTTCGCGCCGTGATGGAGTCAGCATCCACCGCGGCCGGCAGGGTAATCTGCCGTTCAAAAGCTCCATCGGGGCGTTCGTGCTGCTTGTAACGGCTGGTCGGGTCGATCGAATCGGGGACCCGCTCACCCCGTAGCGTCAGCGTCCCTTGATTCAGGATCACCTCCAAGCTCGCCGGATCGACCCCGGGCAAATCGGCGAGGATGGTGTAGGCGCTCTCGGAGTCGATCACGTCGACGCGCGGGCTCCAGGTGGGTTTCGCGCCGGGACCGCCGCCTTCCGCATAGGGGGCGAAAATCCGCCGCAGCGTGTCCTCGACCTCTTTGCGAACATCGTCGAACAGTTGGTAGCCGCGCCAGCGGGGTGAATCGGAACTCATGATCGTGTCCCTCGGAGGTGTGTGAGCGACGGCGAGGCGTCGCGGTTTGCATGGAGCCTTGCCCCTTGAATCGGCAAGCCGACTTGCGACATCTAACGTTAGCCCAACAATGTCCAGGAGCCACCCAGATGCGATGGTCCATCAGCCTTGGCCGAATCGCGGGAATTCAGATCTACGTCCATTTTACCTTCTTCATCTTGTTGGCTTGGTTTGGCTTGGCGGAAGGGTTGGCGACGGGGAACTGGGCCAGCGCCGGGATTCGCTTGGCTCTGTTCGGTGCTCTGGCCGTCATCATCGTCTTGCATGAACTAGGCCACGCTCTGGCGGCCAAGCAATTCGGCATCCGAACTCGGGACATCACCCTGTTGCCCCTGTCTCTTATACACATCT
>JAOAAM010000670.1 GCA_026418875.1 Gemmataceae bacterium
GGCTGCCGTCGCGCAACGTGGTGTCGTAAACGTGGATACGAGCCATGTTATCTCCGAATGAAAAAAGCCCTGGAATGGGAACACTCCAGGGCCTGCAATTCGCGGAACGTCCGACCTGGAGTCAGCCTGACTGCTCATCTCGACGAAGGCGCACTCCCTGCGCCGCGGCAATGGAGATCGGACGATAGCATGCTCGGTAGTCCATCACGCTAAGAGTATAGCTGGGAATTCGGGCCGGGGCAATTCGGCAGCAGGGGATCGCTCCAAGTCGCATCTTGCCGTCATCATCGGCCCTGCCGCTCGGGGCGCAACTCCCGGACGACCTTACCCGCCTGCCACATCTCACTTTCCCGAATGGCGCGCAGCTCCCGCTCTAAATGTTCGCGGTAATCGGGTCGGCTGTTGGCCTCGAGTACCCGTCGAGTCTCCTCACCGCTGGCGACTTTCTGATAAAGCTCCTCGAAGACGGCCTTCGTGGCATCGCGAAATCGCGGATACCAGTCCAAGGCCCCCCGTTGGGCGGTGGTCGAGCAATTGGCGTACATCCAATCCATGCCGTTTTCGCCGATCAGCGGGTAAAGGCTTTGCGTCGCCTCTTCGACGGTTTCGTTGAACGCTTCGGAGGGGCTGTGACCGTGGGCGCGAAGGACTTCGTATTGAGCGAGCCATAGGCCATAAATCGCACCCATCAGCACGCCGCGTTCGCCCGTCAAGTCACTGACGACCTCTTTGCGGAAGGTAGTTTCGAAGAGGTAGCCGGAGCCGATGGCCACGCCGAGAGCCAAACAGCGGTCCCGGGCGCGACCCGTGGCGTCTTGATGGATGGCGAAGCTGGCGTTGATCCCCCGACCCTCGAGGAAGTGTCGTCGGACCGTGGTTCCGCTGCCCTTGGGAGCGACGAGGATCACGTCGATGTCCGCGGGTGGGATGACGCCGGTCTGGTCGCTGAAGACGATGGAAAACCCGTGGGAGAAATACAGTGCCTTGCCCGGGGTGAGGTACGGTTTGAGCCGGGGCCACATCTCTTTTTGCCCGGCATCGGAGAGAAGATATTGGATGATGGTGCCGCGCTGGGCCGCCTCTTCGAGGTCGAACAAGGTCTCGTTCGGTTTCCAGCCGTCGTTGACTGCCTCTTGCCAGGATTTCCCCCCCGGGCGCTGACCGATGATGACGCGCAACCCATTATCGCGCATGTTGAGCGACTGCCCGCGCCCCTGCACGCCGTACCCGAGAACGGCAACGGTTTCCCCGCCGAGGATCTCTTGAATCCTGGCGGGCGGATAGTCGCTGCGTTCCACGGCATATTCCACAAAATCACCGATGCGGATCTCGCGCATGATACTCCTTCGCGAAAAAACACCTGGCCCGACTTAGGGGATGTTATGGCAAGATTGTCGCGTCGGCGACCGGCTTGCCGCACCACACGACGCGGATGGAGCTGGCCCGTCAGGACTTCGGCTCGATGGCCCGCTCCAGGATCTTCAAATAGATTCGGGCCTGTTCGATGCCGGGGAACGGAATCCCAACCGCCAGGGCGTCACGGAAGGCGGTCCGGGCCGTCTCCAGATCCCCCTCCTCGACCGCGAGGATTCCTCGGGTGGCCAACAGGCCGGCTCGGGTGACGCGGTCGGTCTGCAAGCTCGAGGCGATATTCAGATAGATGCGTAATCCCCAGGGAACGGTCGCGAACATGGCCGACACCGCGAACGGATCCACCGTTGCGAAATGTAGCTGTTGGATGGCGCTTGCCGCCAGGACGGCCCGACGCGTCGGATCGTCGGCACGCTCCAACGAGGCGATGATCTCCATAAGCCGCTGACCGGCCAGGGCATATTCTCCGGCGGCCACCCAAGCGTTGAACTGCAATTCTCGGAAGTTTGGCTTGAGCGTTTCCGGCACTTGCTCGATGATCCGCAACGCATCATCGACTCGCCCGATGGCGAGATAAATCTGCACGGCTTGTTGCAACACGGGCAAGTCGAGTTTTTGTGCGGGATCCTCGATCAGGGCGATGGCCTCGCGGATTAGGCCATAATTGACCGCCAAAGCCACTTGGACTTGCAGAGGGACATTTCGTTTGCGCAGCGAATCCAGGTCGTTCTGGAAGCGATCCCGGGCGGCCACCAAATCGTTGCGCAAACTGTCCAACGAACGAACCAGGTACTCTTTGACCCGGTCGCGGTTGGCTTCAGTGACACCCAGAGGGGGGTGTTTGTCGAAAATGCGGACAGCGTGGCTCAGGGCTTCCTCGGCGAGGTCCAATTCCCCATGCTCGCGGTGCAGGTTGTACAGGCGTTGCAATGCCGTGGCGACCATGACACCGGCGGGGCCATCCGCCTGTTCGGGCGGCATCCGATCCAACGCTTGATGCAGCGTGGAGACCTGTTGTAGTTTGCGCAGCTCGACGCTGATGGCCGGCATGGTCTCGTAGGCCATGCCGAGCATGAGATAGGGCAAGCCATCGTTAGGCCGAGCCAACACACCCCGGCGTGCTTCACGAACGGCGAGGACGGCCGCCGCCGCCGGGAGCGGGTCGGCCGCGGCAATCTGCCGGGCAACTTCCTCGACCACCGCCGGCGGGAAATTCGTGGCGAATGGGGTGTAATAGTTCACATTGGCGAATTGTGCGACCCATCCGGCCGCGATGGCATTGGCCAATACGGCCTGGGCGATTTGGAACGCTCGCTGCTGTGCTGGCTCCCGCAATTGCCAGTACAAACTGGCGGCCAACGTCTCGGGTGGGGCCGGTGGCGGCGGAGCTTGAAAATAACGGTCCAGCCAAGTTAGCTCCGTGCGAACCTCCGGGGGGGCTTCTCGTTTCACCTCGGACGACGACGAGGGAGGCAGCCGTTGCGCCTTCGCCCCAAAGGCCAAAGCAACCAAGTCCAGCCGAAGAGGATCCTCTTGCGGAGGAAGTGAGGGATCGTGCCAGCCGAAGAACGCGACCTTGCCATTCTGATACCATAAGGTCCACTCTTGCGGCTCCATGAGCAACCGTGCGAACAGGCGCTCGCCGCCGCCGGACGTGTATTCGATGTCCAGGACCAGGTAGCTGATTTCGTATTTCCGCAAGACCGAGGAGTAATCCTCGGGCGTCTCGGCGTTGGCCACCAGATCATTCAGTCCTCGGCGGACTTTCATGAAGTCGCTGGAGACGTGGCCCAAGAGGGTGTAACGGAGGTCCATGAACGAGCGGACATCCGGGGCGAAGAAGGCGACGTAGTTGGCAAAATCCAGGCTGAGAGACAGGCCGCGCGTGCCGACGGGCAAGTCGCCGGACTTGGTCAGTTCCTGGAGTCGCTCAGCCGCTTGCTTCAGTCCTGGCTCGGCCGCCACCTCCCACGAGAATCGACGCTGCAAGGTCGGAACACTGGGTTTGGCGTGCAGCCAGCCGGGGTAAGCGGCTGCCACCGCGACCAGTCCCAACAAGACGGTCGCCAGTCGGCCCATCACGGCCAGAAAAGCGACGATCGTCTCGGGTGTCACGGTCCATTCCGGGCGGGCATCGGCGGACACAGAAAGCGTCGCCGACTTGACTTCGGCAGCGGTGTTCGGCTCGGTGGCTCCGGGCCACCATCCCTCTTGCCTTACCTGACTTTCGCCATCGGGTGCCGTCGCTTCGGGCGAGGCCGCCGATGACTCCGTCCAGCGGGGCGGTCGAGCGGCGAAGAGGCGGTGGATGTTCCACACCGTAATCGGTGCCGCGACGATGGCGAAGAACGGGATCAGCCGCCAATTCCAGAAGCTCAACCCCATCATGGCTAGCGCGACCAAGAGGTGGGCGAAGCGGATGCGGCGGACATTCAGAGTGAAGCTGAACGTGACGGCAGCCAACAGAGCCAAGTAACAGCCGCCGGGGAAACTCTTTCCGAGGTCCGCTCGAATGAAAAAGATCACATCCAGGGGCTGTCTCTTATACACATCT
>JAOAAM010000683.1 GCA_026418875.1 Gemmataceae bacterium
CGCCACGGGCCGACCGGCTCGAGGGGGTGGTCAGCGGCGTGAATGAGTGATTCGCAGGGCTGGGGTACGGGATCAATTCCGGGAAAGCGCGTGGCCCGAACGATCCCTCGATGCCGTGCGATTCCTCCAGCACGGGTCGATCGTTGACCACTCGCCAGATCAACAGACCACCCCCGGGGAGGTTGCTGTCCCACCCCGTCCTGGTCCGGTTTTCGAGGAGGAAGTACTCACTGCCATCCGGCCGAACCAGTACCTTGACGAACTGGGTCGGGCTGGTGGAAGCGGGAGACAACACGATCTTCTGTTTCACCGTCGGATCGATGACAGCAGGTCGGATCCAACCCATACGTTCTTTCGACCAAGCGCAAAGGCTTGGCGGACGCGCTCCTCGGGGGCTGCCCATCAAGCACCAATCTTCGACGCCTTCCGATCCGATGTTCTCGGTGCGGGCGGCCAGGTCGACCAGTCCGAGCATCAAGCCGAACGGTCGGCAGAAATCGCGCAGGGTCGCCATCCGATCGCCCCCCTCGAAGCACATGATGTACGGCAGACGCCGACCTTGCGCTGTCAATGTGCCGGCATGGGGGTAATAAACGGCCCCGGGGTTGGTGCGGATGGCGGAGCCAGCGTAAATGACGAACACCCCGTCGAACTCGGTCAGCCGCTCTTTGCCATCGCGGGTCAGCCACTTCTCGACGACTTCTGCGGCAAGGGCCGACCGATTCGACGTCCCACTGCCCTGCGAGTAGTCTCCGCGCTTCTTGGCGACTTGCACCCAGTCGAACATCTTGCCCTCGACGCGAAGTTGGCCGTACGACTGGTCGGCGAAATAGTCGCGCAGGCTTCCGTACACCCGCTGCCCCGTGACATTCTGCTTGGTGTAGGCACCCTCGCTGAACAGGGCGGCCTCCCACTCGCTTAGGGGGATTTTGTCGTTGTGTTTCACGTCCTCGAATTCGACACCGACGACGGCGAGTCGAAAAGTGGGTTTGTTCCATGGTGCTGCCGGCAAAGGCCCAGCGAAGGGAGCGGTGGGTCGGCCTGTCCGACCGAAGCCGGTGCCAGCGCCGGATCGGTCGCCTGAATTTGCGTTCCCTCGATCGGCCGTGAGCGTCACCTGAGCGTCGATTTCGTCGTCACCCCGGCGGAATGTGATTTTCAGAGTGTCGCCGGGTCGCCGTTCCGAGAGCGCGTCGGTCAATTCCCGAGCACGACGGACGGCGTTGCCTTCGATTTTGATCAGCACATCGCCGACCTTCAGACCTGCCGCCGCAGCCGGGGAATTCGGCGTGACGCTCTCCACGGGAGTCCCTTCGTCGCCGTCTTTCGGATCAGCGACTTGCGCGCCGAAGAAGACACGCTCCGTGCTGAGCCGCAGCGGCCGACTCACCGCCGTGAGCGTCGCCGATACCTCTTTCGTCTCACCATGGCGTTGAATCCGAAGTTGGACGACTTCGCCTGGAAGCCGGGCGAGAATCGCCTCCCGGAACTGGTCATCCCGGTTCACGGCCAAGCCATCGAGCGACAAAATGATGTCGCCTGGCAAAAGACCGGCCTGAGCCGCGGGCGAGTCAGGCTTCACGCTTTCGATGGTGATTCGGCCATCTTTGACGACCGTGCTCACCCCCAGAAAGCCTGCCAACCCCGCGCGATCAGATCCCGCAGGCCGGATGGTAGCGGTGACCGCCTTCTCCGGGGGAACGTAATCGGCCAGGTCGGGTAACTCCACAGCCATCGCGCCCGGCCCGAGGGAGACCCAGGCGACACACATGGCCATGAAT
>JAOAAM010000792.1 GCA_026418875.1 Gemmataceae bacterium
GACCATGCATGCACGGTCTGCCACGAGAAGTTCAAATGACGCTGTGTTGATCCGACAAAGACATCGACGCGGATGACCAACCGCGGGGGACGACCCGATTCCCCCGCGGTTTTATTTCGGGCCACGCTGTCATGGTGCACAGCCAATTAACAATGGCGCTGCCCCTCAATGTGAGGCCAGTCTGTTACTCGTTGGCCGCTTTGCCGGCGAGGGCCGGAGAGGCACGCCGGAGCCAATCGTCCCAGTATTGGCGTCGATGCAATTCGCTGGACTGATCGAAGACATCATCCGGCATGGCCCGCAGCGCGTCCCGCAGCCTGCTGAGCGTCGCGGACCCTTTCTCCCGTTGGCCCAAGTAGACCTCGTGGCACTGCCACAGTTGCGACAACGCAATCAGTTCCTCGATCTCACCCTTGTAACGCAATGCCAGGATGTTGTAACGCCGAACGGCTTCTTCAAAGTTCTCCATGAAGAAGTAGCACTCGGCGACCAGGAACGACACTTGTTTCAAGACCACTTGGTCGTTCTCGCTCAACGTGTCTTCTTGCTCACGCTTGCGGAGTTCATCTTCCAAAGGCTCCGCCACCTGTCGGGCTTTCTCCAAAAGCTCACGCATCCTTCGGTGGGCCTGCTCGCGCTCCTGGGCAGACAGCGCGGGGTTTTGCGCCGACCGGCTCTCCTTGCCCGCTTGGAACCAATAACAGCGGCCCAACTGAGCCTTCGCATACGGGACTTCAACACTTTGGGGGAATCGCTCGATGGCGGAAGTCAGGGCGGTTTGCGCTTGGACGAAGTCCCTTCGCTTGAAGTGGACATAACCGAGCAGAAAGGCCGAGTTTTCGGCTTCCTCCGGGTGCGATTGGAGGGCGTCTGGCTCAAGGTTGTGAGCCAACTCCTCGGCGGCTTCGGCCAAGCGTTCGGATTCTTGCTCACGGCTGGCGGCGGGTTGCGCCAAGATCAGGCGGGCCATCTGATGCCGGGCACGATGCCGCATCGGGTGATTCGGCTGCAGGCAGGCCCGATACGCTGCGATGGCCTGCTCGAATTCGCCCAGGGCCTCGTGCCCCGTGGCCTTTTGATACATCACCTCCATCTCCAGAGGCGTTCCCTTCCCCAACTGCTGGACGCGATCGAGCAGGGCGACGGCGTTTTGCACGTCGTTGCGATCGCCGGATTTGAGGAAGCAGCTCGCGGCTCGACTCAGCCAGCGTGCCTGCTCAATGCCGGGACGCTCCGGCGTGGCCAGTTCGGCGGCGAGTGCCCCGGCGAGGCGGAATTGTTTCCCCGCTTCCTCCTCCGCATGACGTGCAGCCTGGCCCGATTTTTGTCGAGCTTCCGCCTGCAAGGCCAGCCCCCAGGCGACGGCGATGTCGGCGGCCAATTCCTTGCCCCGAGCCGCACCGGCAAGCCGTACCAGCAAATCTGCCAACTTGCTCGCCGATGCCCACTCACGGGCCTCCTTGAACTCCAGGCAGGCCCGCTCGACCAACTCCTCCGCCTGCTTCCGGCTGTATAGGCTGTTTCGGTAATCCTCGGGTCGCAGCACCGACTTCAACGCGTCTTCGATGGTTGCCACCGCCTCGTGTCGGTTGGGAAGGTCCGCGAGTTGCAATTCGGCCTTGCGCAAGAGCGACGCCTGTGCTGCCTCATGACCCATGTCCTTCGCATCGTCCCAGGCTTTCTTCGCCTCTTCCAGTCGACCGGCTTTCCAGTAGCAAAAGCCCAACTCGTACTGAATCGTCCCGCGATCGATCGGAGGTTTGCTCATCGAGCGGATCTGCTCCCAAAGGGTCGCAGCCAAGGCATAGCTGCCATCCGCCTGGTGGCATCGAGCTAATAGGACACGCGAGTTGTAATAGAGTTCCGGGGAGTCGGCTGCCTTGATCTCTTCCAGGGCACGCTTCGCCTCGCCGACTTGATTCAAGCGTAAATGCAGATCGGCCAGGCGATAGTAGGCTTGGGCGCGGGCTCGGCCGTCATTGAGGGCCAGGTGCGGGATCTGCTGCATGGTGGCCTCGATCGCGCCTTTGACATCCGGCTCGGGGAGCCGCATGCACAATTCCGCGATCATTTGCCAACGGGTCGCTGGCTCCTCAACCGTGTCCGCCTTCATCAAGTAATCCAAGGCTCGCGGTGCATTGCTGCGCAGTTGGTACAGCACGCTGCCCATCAAGTACGCCAGTCGCGGCCGGTCCGCCTCGGAGACACCTGCACTCTCCGCCTGTTCCAAGTGAGAGCGGGCCTCGCGCCAATCGGCATCAGGATTCGGCGATTCCTCCGCTTTCTTCAAATAGCTCCATCCCAGCAAGAAATGTGCTTCGCCGATCAGGTGCGGATAGCTCGGCCCGACCTCCAAGACCCGCCGGGCCAGCGTGATGGCTTGCGTGGTATCGGGGGTCGGATGGTTCAGCAAGGCTCGTGCGTCGGCCAGGTCCTGACGCACCCGGTCGGAGTTGACCGGCTTCCAGTAAGGACGCCCGAGCCACACACCCACCAAAGCCACCACACCGAGAAGAAACGCCGGCCAAGGCCAAACGGGGCGTCGATTCAGTGGGACGAGTGGCTGAGGGTAGAATTGAGGCGCTGGAATCTCCGGCACCATCGCCTCGGGGGTATTCGCATTAGCCGTTTGCGGCGACATGAAAAACCCATCCCTGGGTAATAACCGACTCTCACGCCGCGGATTTGCGCACATTTGCCCACGACTGTCAAGACCGACAAACTTGGAGGTTCCATGATCCAGGCGTTTTCATCGGCTCAAACAGTGAAGACGGGGAAGCGACCAAAGCGGGGCAAAGTTCGTGATCGGCGCGAATTCACTCAGGCCTGGGCGGGTTGGGCGACGCCATGCCTGTTGCAGATAGGGAAGGTCCAAGCCAAGCGAAGTCGGAGCGGGGGAGCGGCGTCAACGAGGAAAGAGAGGGGCACCGCCGATCCGACGTAGCCCGCACCTTTCCGAAACCAAGTCGAACGGATGAGGCTGGCTTGACAGCGCAGGCCAAAGACCTATAGATCGGCTGCCTCGCGGGAAACTCTTGAAGGAAATGGTTGCGTGGCTGGATCGGCCGTTCGTCGTCGGGCCTGCTTTGCCACAGCGTGCGCTTTTGTGCTTGCGCTGGGGGGGGCGGGACCGCTTGCCGGTCAGGAATTACTCAGGCTACCTGGGAAGCCGCCTGCCAGCAAATTGCCCGTCCGCTTAGCGGCCGACGAGATCGTCCAACATCACGAGGGGCGGTGGAAATACTACCGCTTGCTGGGCACGGTTTTCATCGACCAAGGCGGGCTGACACGCTTGCGGGCCGACCGAGCCATGGTCCGCGTCGAATCGCCGGCAGTTGCGGGGGATGTCGGGCATCGTGTCGAAGTCTACGCCGAGGGAAACGTCACTCTCGAAGATGGGAGCCATCGGCGGCGAGGGGAACGGGCCAGTGTCGAATTGCTCTCGCGTGGGGATCCCGAGTTTCAGTCGGCAGCAGCCTTGCCGACGGAGTCGCTGGTCAACGACCCATTTTTCCAACGGGCTAGGCAAGTCTGGTCCGGCCAGCCGGCGGTTGTGACCACAAGCGGCAGTGAGCCGCCGGGGTCCGCCCTTCCCCCACTGCCCGATTCGCCGAATCCATCCGCGGCAGTGCCGACGATCCCCGGCCTGCCGCACATCCCTGTCATGCCCACCGGACCAGACAACATCTTCGTGCCTCCGATGGCTGCCGCGGCTCCCCCGCGCATCCTTCGGATCGCTCCTCGAACCGGCAAACGGTTTGAAATGGAAACTCTCGCCGAGCACAACGCCTTGCTCGTGACGGGGGGGATCATCCTGCAAATCATGAACGTGGATCGCTTCGGCATTCTGGACATCGAAGCGGACAACCTCATCATCTGGGCGCGAGGGGATGCCAACCAGTTCTTCCAGAACCTTCAAAGCGGGCAAGGAGAGACGGCTCGGGAAAGCGAGTTTTACCTCAGCGGCAATGTCGTGCTTCGTGCCGGTCGTGAAGGCGAGCAACGGGTGCTGCGAGCCGAGGAATTGTACTACGACGTGTCGCGGAACGTGGCGATTGCCGTCGCAGCCGATCTGGAGTTGCTCGACAACCGACTCCCTGACGCCGTGCACTTCAAGGCCGACGAGTTGTATCAATTGGGTCCGGATGAATTCAAGGCGGTTCGAGCCGAGGTCTTCTCCAGCCGACTCCCTTCCGATCCGGGTTTGACGTTGTTCATGGGGGCGGCGCGGCTGCGGCAACGGCGGG
>JAOAAM010000798.1 GCA_026418875.1 Gemmataceae bacterium
AGCACCTTCGGCTGAAACAAGGGGAAAACGCATGTTTTATGCCCCTTCGACTCCCGAAGATGCTCAAGTTTTTTCACTCTAGGAGAAACTTGAGCACCTTCGGCCCCTCGGAGCGGTTCCGGGGGCGGGCGTGGGGCGGACCTGGTGAGGAGGAGTTATGGCGAGCGTAGTGAACGACTCGAACGGCCGACGGCGCGTCCAGTTCGAGTTCGACGGCAAGCGGCGGACGTTGCGGCTGGGCAAGTGCGACCAGCGGACGGCCCGGCTGGTTGCGGCCCACGTTGAAAACTTGATTGCGGCCCGGGCGACTGGTCAACCGTTGCCTGCTCCGACGGCGGCTTGGGTGCAAACCCTCGGCCCGGAGCTGCGGCGGAAGCTGGAGCGGTGCGGGCTGGTCGAACCGGAGCGGCGGCTGACGGTGCGGGGGTTGGTCGAACGTTACATGAGCCGGGCGGACGTTCGGGCTTCGACGAAAACGGCCCGCGGCTGTTGGGCAAGGGAGCTGGTCGATTTCCTCGGCGACCGTCCGATTGAAACCGTTCAGCCTACGGACGCGGAACGGTTCCGAGACTACTTAATCGCCCGCGGGTTGGCCGGTGCGACGGTGGGGCGACGGTTGAAGTTCGCCCGGCAGCTGTTCCGGCAAGCGGTTTTGTCGGGCGGCCTGGCCCGCAACCCGTTCGACGTTTTGGCCCACAACTTCAAGGAAGGGAAGTTGCCCGACCGCGACTATGCCCGCGCCGAGGACGTGGAGCGGCTGTTGGAAGTCTGCCCCCCGGCGTGGCGTGTTCTGGTTGCCCTGGCCCGTTATGCTGGCCTACGGTGCCCGTCCGAGGGGCTGTTGCTTCGGTGGCGGGACGTGGACTTGCCCGGGCGGCGGTTGACGGTGACCAGCCCGAAGACGGCGAACGTGGGCAAGCCGTGGCGGTTGGTGCCCATCGTCCCGCGGTTGGCGGAGCTGCTTGAACAGGCGTGGGACGCGGCCCCCGAGGGTGCGGAATTCGTTGTGGAACTGCCCCAGTACCGCGGCAAGTCGGACAATTGGGTTGGGTGCAACATGCGGACGCAGCTGGCCCGGCTGATGCGTCGGGCGGGCGTGTTCTGGCGTCGGCCGTTCCGCGTGTTCCGTTCAAGCTGCGTGACGGACTGGGCGAGGGCGCATCCGATTCACGCGGTGGCGGCGTGGGCGGGGCATACGGTGGCGGTGGCGGGCAAGCATTACTTGACCGTGACCGACGAGGACTTCGCCCGGGCGGCCCGCTGGATGCCCCCGACCGGCCCGGCAGCTGGAATCGACGCGGCCCCCGGCGATGCCCTACTCCCCCCCCTTGAAACAGGCGGCGCAAATTCCGACTCACGAGCGGCGCAAAAAGCGGCGCAGCGGCATCCTGAAACATCCTGTGAAATTAGGCAAGATGAACCGCAACCCGTTGGCGAGTATGCTTATTTTCTTGATGCTGCTCGACGTAACTTGTTGCTGCATAAGGACTTAGTGACCCCGACGGGATTCGAACCCGTGTCGCGGCCTTGAAAGGGCCGTGTCCTAGGCCTCTAGACGACGGGGCCAACTTCCTACATTTTCCGACCGGAACGCCCGTTCGACAAGTCGCTCGCCGAACCCAATCTCCTCGTCCGGCATCGAATTTATTGGTTTCGCGTCAACCCCTGTGTAGATTAAAGGCAGGGATGAATTCTTCTTGGGAGGTCCGCATGGCCGCCGCGAATATCGTCGAACTGAACGAACACAATTGGCAAAAAGAGGTTGTGGAAAGCATCATCCCCGTGATGGTGGATTTCTGGGCTCCTTGGTGCGGTCCATGTCGGATGATGCTCCCCACCGTCGAAAAGATCGCCACTGCTTACGCCGGAAAAGTCAAAGTCGGCAAGTTGAACGTCGATCAAAACCCGTCGTTGGCCATGAAGTATGGGGCGACCAGCATTCCGCGGCTGATGTTCTTCAAAGGCTCGGAACGGCCGGTGGAGACCATCGTCGGTCTGGTCCCGGAACAACGGATCGTCGATTCGTTGACTCGCTTGGGGGCTTGAGTTCCGCCGACTGACCGTGGCGTCCGACCCGTGGAAGCCAAGGCCGTGGCCCAGCATCCACTGCTCGAGAGTGGTCTTGTGTGTGGTCGCCATTACCGCAGCGGCGACGCCATCGAGATTCGCTGGAACGACGGCCGGATCGTCTCGGTTCGACCCACTGCTGAGCGTGACTCTGACCTGCCGATCTTGGCCCCAGCCTGGTGTGACCTGCAAGTCAATGGCGGCTGGGGCATCAGTTTCAACTCGCCCACTCTGACAATCGATGATGTCCACCGTTTGGCGGCCGAGTATCGGCGGCGGGGCACGGTGGAATGCCTGCCCACGCTGATTACCGCGAGTTTCGAGTCGATCCGCCACGGCCTAAGCGTGTTGAGGCGAGCCTGCGAGGAGTCGCCGAAGACGGCAGGGGTGTTTGTAGGGTTCCACTTGGAGGGGCCGTACATCTCGCCGGTGGACGGGCCGCGGGGAGCGCACCCGTTGGCTCATGTTCGCCGGCCGGATTGGGACGAATTCTGCCGCTGGCAAGAGGTGGCGGCGGGCCGAATTCGCCTGGTCACATTGGCCCCGGAGACCGAGGGGGCGATTCCGTTCATCGAGAAGCTGTCGGCGTCGAAGGTGGTGGTCGCCCTCGGCCACACGGGTGCCCAAGGCGAGCAACTCGACGCGGCGGTCAAGGCGGGTGCCCGGCTGAGTACTCACTTGGGGAACGGTTGCCATGCGGTGCTGCCCCGGCACGACAACTACATCTGGCAACAACTCGCCGACGATCGCCTGGCGGCGAGCATCATCGCCGACGGACATCACCTGCCCGACTCGGTAATCAAGGCGATCGTCCGCGTCAAGACACCGCAGCGAACCATCCTCGTCAGCGATGCGGGCAGTCTCGCGGGTCTGCCGCCGGGGAGGTACGACGCCGGGGGGGGTGAATTGGAGGTCCGGTCCGAAGGGAAGATCGTGTTGCCCGGCACGCCGTACCTGGCGGGTTCCGCCGTGTTCCTGGATCATTGCGTGAAGAAAATGCTCCGTCTGGGAATTACCAGCCGGGCGGATACGATGGACATGGCCGGGGCTGTTCCGAGGCAGTTGCTGGGGTTGCAGCCCCGCCGCGTTGAACCGGGCGAGCCGGCGGAGTTGGTCGTCCTCCGGCCGACTCCATCCGGGGATGACGAGTTCGATCTGATCCTGGGCTGACGCTGTTTCGTCGAAGGGTGAATTGTTCGGGTGCTTCGACCGCCGCCGCTGTCTCATGTGTTACGCTACCCGGTCACGGCGCATGTCGTGGCGGCCTCGCTGTCGTTGAGCCTGGCGAAATTCGCGGGGGCCGATGTCTCCTTCCTGCTCCCGGATTATCACGTCGTCCGGGGCGAACCGTGGCGGTTGTTGTCGGCGGTGTTGCTTCACGGCGACCCGCTGCATCTGTTCTTCAACGTGTATTGCCTGTGGATTTTCGGGACGGCGGTGGAGGGGGTGCTCGGAGCGCTCGCCACGCTGTTGATCTATCTGGCCTTCGCCATCGGTCCGATTGCAGCCGAGTTCGCCATCTTCCACGGCGGGATCGGGCTGTCGGGGGTGGCCTACGGCTTGTTCGGCATGTTGTGGGTGTTGAGCCATCGAGACGAACGATTCAGCGGCATGATGAGCCCCAGCCTGGCGGCGTTTCTCGTGTTCTTTTTCGTCTTGAGTATCATCCTCACGGTGGCGAATGTCATGCCGATCGCGAACGTGGCCCACGGTGCCGGGGCGATCCTCGGCTACTTGCTCGGCTGGTCGATGTCCGCGCGGACGCCGACGCTGCGGATCCTCTGGGGCCTGGGTTTTGCCTTGTTCTTGGGTTTTTGTCTGTCGGCGGCGTTTGTGTTTCGTCATCACGTCAACTTCTGGAAGCATCGCGGTTCGGACTTCGCCGTCGCCGGGTTGGATGCCTTGCGTGATCGCCGGTCGGACGAGGCCATCGACTTGCTTCGGCAAGCCGTGCGAATGAATCCGAAGCACCCGGAGTGGTGGTTGGCGTTGTCTTCGGCATATCGCCAGGCAGGACGGAACGAGGAGGCGAAACAGGCGGCCGACCAGGCACAGCTTGCTGCTCAGGCGCTGACGCGCCGGCGATGACACTTCGGGGACCATCCACATCCGACTTTTAGGCCCAAGTCTTGAGCCACCGACGATGAGGCGTGGGCGGAGCCATCGCTGGACCATTCTGCGGGAATTTGCGGTGTAAGCTGGCATCCGGACGTGGGAGCGACGGCCGGGGGATGTCCCTGATCCGGGCCGTTCCGCGGTCGGGCCGCTCCGAGTTCGTGCCGCTCCGCTGCCGGGCCGCTCCGAGTTCGTGCCGATCCGCTGTCCTGCCGTTCCGCTGCCGGGCCGCTGCGTGGGCGGCAACGTTCGATCAGTTCGGATTGACCTGGGACGGAAAGCGCGATAAAAGTCGGCACCTTCAAAGGACGGGGAAATGCGGCATCGGTCCGCAGGTCTCACTGGGCGGCTTTCGGAACGGCTGCCGACATCCGTGGAGCCAGGGTTCGGCTTCGCGGCGGGGACGGATCCCCGGAGGGAGAGGAGCGCATGAAAAAACTGCTGTGCATCGCCGCCGCGGGAGCGGCCTTGGCCAGTATGGGGT
>JAOAAM010000004.1 GCA_026418875.1 Gemmataceae bacterium
TTCCTAGGATTCGGACGAATTGGACCCGAAAGTTACCGCGAAGCCACGAGGCGGCGAACCAACAAGCGAGGCTCGTCCAGCGGCCGAGGGCGGGGGAGTCGTCGGGGCGGCGGAAGTGGTACAAGCCGCTCTTGGCATCGAACCGGCCGCCTTGGTGCAGGTAGAGCCAGCCGAAGGCGCTGGCGGTCAGGACGTTCCAGCCGGCGTCGAGGACCGTCACTTGGCCGAACGGGTCGTAGGCGTAGCGTTCGACGACCTTGCCCGCATTGTCAAAGAGCGCGGTGGCATTGTAGTTCGCGTCCTGCACGACCCAAAAGCGTTCGTTTAAATGGACTCGGTTGGTCAACGCGGCGGATCATGGCGACAGCGGATGAGGCGATAACCCAGTGCAACTGCGAAGAGCGTGTCGGTCCACGAGACACCCTCGAAGAGGTACTCGACTTGGATGGCCCGGCAGGAACGAGTCCGCAGGGCGTGAACGGCGGCGGCCAGCTCGGCAGGGTTGTTTTCCGCGGCGTGAGTGGTGGCGGCACCCTTTTGCCGCACCGCCAGGAGAGTTGCGTGATGCTGCCAATCGTTGAGCAATTGCTGCAACTTCGCTTCATCCAGCGAGGCTTCAACCATCGTGGGCCACGGAGGCGCGCCGGTGTGCGACCGTTTCATGGAGCACCCGATGGTGGGAAGGTATTTTCCCCAGCGGCCGCAACATGGCATTGGGTACACGCACTGAGCCACGGATGCGTCGTGCGGATTCCCGGGCGTGCCACCCAACCATGACAACTCAGGCAATCCTCGCGCATGAACAGGTGGTGGGGAATCGTTGGGGGGGCACCGGGCGACGACCGTTCGCCGGGGCCGGAGCGAGCCAGACCCGCGAAGAGGTTATCCACGACGCTCACATCCTTTCCAGCAGCCTGCTCAACGTGGCATTGCAGGCAATTGGAGAATGGGGGATGGCAGATTTTCGTGGCGATTCGTTGGCCTACGTTCAATCCCTGACCGTGACATGCCAAGCAGGCGACTGCTGACGACGAGTCGACCCGGTGGGGGATGGTCGGGGGTGCTCCATCGAAGGCGCGGTTTTTGGCTCGATCGGCCAAGGCCGCCTGTTTCATCTCGTCGGTGCGGATCACCAGATCGAAGATGCCGGGCCGGGATGAGTTCAGCGACTCCAACAGGGAGCGAGGCACGTCCCGCTTCCAGGGTGCCGCCGGCACATCGGCATAATCGACCGCGGAGTGTGCGGGGCCTTCGGGAGTCTGAGCCGGGCGCGACTGTTTCGGCGGGGGCAACGGCTCTCGAATGCCCGTGACGAACCCGACCACGCCGAGGGCCATCCCCGTCGTCGCCAAGATGGGGATGAAGCGCCGGAGGCCCGCTGGGATCAAACGGTCGGCGTGGTGACCGCCAGGTGCCGGATGATTCGCTTCCATCTCCGTTCCCTCACGCCGTCACCTTCACCACTTTGGCCGCGCACTTCTTGTAGTCCGGCTCTTTGCTAAACGGGCAATGGGCGTCCAGCGTCAGCCGGTTGATCAGTCGATTTTCATCGAAGAACGGCACGAACAAATGTCCCCGGGGACAACGTCCCCGGCCGTCGATCCATGCGGGCAACTCCAGTGCCCCGCGACGGGTCTGCACCCGCACCAACTCGCCATTGCGGATGCCCAACTCCGCCGCGTCTTCGCTGTTCATCTCGATGTAACCCGAGGGCATGGCCCGCTTCAACACCGCCACCCGGCCGGTCATCGTGGCCGTGTGCCAATGTTCCAGTACCCGGCCCGTATCGAGCCAGAACGGATATTCCGCGTCTGGTATCTCTGGCGGAGGAACATACGGCCGAAACCAGATCACCGCTCGGTCATCTTTGCCTACCGAATGATAAAATTGGACTCCCTTGCCCGAACTCACGTATGGGTCCAACCCCTCAATGAAGCGATACCGAGTCTCTTTCCAACTACCATCGGGCTGCTGCACCACTGGCCACCGCAATCCACGGGACTTGACGAGTTCAGAGTATGGTGCGACGTCCTTATGTTTGATCTTGGTGAACGGCCGATATTCCTCATACAACCTTTCGTCCACGTTGATTCGACCATAGTATTGGTCCCATTTCCAAATCTCAACTTCTTTCCCATGATCGTCGGTCATGTGGAAGAGGAATTTGCCATCTTTGTCTTTCATGCCCGGATAGCCCAAATCGTAGAGCCTTCGGGCCACGGCGATGATCTGCCAGCAATCGTCGCGGGCCTCGCCGGGTGGATTCACCATCCTGAACCATTGTTGGGTACGGCGTTCGGAGTTGCCGAAAATCCCATTCTTCTCCACCCACATTGCCGAAGGCAGGATCAGGTCGGCCAGGCGGGTCGTCGTGGTCGGATAGACATCGGAAACGATGAGGAATTTTTCGGGTAGGCGTTGTTTGGCCTCGAAGAGTTTGTTCGCGTTGGGCAGCGATTGACCCGGATTGGTGACTTGCACCCACAGGGTTTGAATGTCGCCCCCCTGCTCGCTGGGAGTGCAGAATTTTTCCCACATGAGCACGGTGTGGTAGCCCGGCTTGCGATTGATTCGGCCGGCAGGGAGGTTCCACATTTTTTCCGCCAACTCCGCGTGTTCTGGGTTGTCGACGCGCAGATCGCCCGGCAAGGCATGGGCTAACGTGCCGACCTCCCGCACCGTACCGCAAGCCGATGGCTGTCCCGTGAGAGACTGCGGACCATCACCAGGCCGGCCCCAATGTCCGCTGAGTAAATGGATGGCATGAAGCAAGTTATTCATCGCCGTCCCTTGCGTGTGTTGGTTCACTCCCATGCACCAGACACTGCATATCTTTTTCGAGCGGTCGATGAACAAGCGGCCCAACAGCCGGAGTTGTTCCACAGACAGCCCGGACATTTGCGCGACTGCCTCGGGAGTGTAGGTTGAGATGAGTTGCTTGTACTCGTCGAAGCTGCATGGCTCACCGAGCAGCGTCTGCGGGTCGTCCGGTTTCTTCCACGGTTTGCGGAAGACACAATGCCGTTCGACGAACTCGCGGGCGACCGCTCCGGCCTCGATCACCTGGTAGGCAATGCAATTTGCAATCGCCAAGTCGGTATGCGGCTGGAAAATCATCACATGGTCGGCCCGCTCGCTACTCCGTGTCCAGCGCGTGGCAATGTCGATCAATGTAATCGCATCGCCTCTCAGTTTTCGGTCGATGAAGCGACTGAACAGGACGGGGTGCATTTCGGCGAAGTTATTACCCCACAGAATTAGGACGTCGCAATAGTCGAGGTCGTCATAACAGTTATACGGTTCATCGACGCCATAGGTGCTGATATAGCCGACGACCGCCGATGCCATACACAGGCGGGCATTGGGATCGATGTGATTATTGGACAATCCAGCCTTGATGAACTTGTTGGCGGCGTAGCCTTCAGCGACAGTCCATTGCCCGGAACCGTAGAAGGCAAACTTGTCGGGGGCGGCGAGGATGCGCTGGGCGATGACGTCGATGGCTTCGTCCCAGGTGATGGGAACCAGTTTGCCGTCGCGGCGAAGCAGAGGGGTGGTCAGGCGATCTTTGCCATAGAGGATATGGCCGACGTGATAGCCCTTCACACAAAGTAAGCCTTTATTGACCTCGGCCTGTCGGTCGCCGGAGACCGCCACGACTTTGCCGTGGGCAACGCCGACTTGAACGTGACAGCCGGTGCCGCAAAACCGACACGGGGCCTTGTCCCAGGTCACGCCAGGGACGATGGGGAGTTCGGTCCCGCCGGGTGGGGTCGGTCCATGTGCTGCGACTCGCGCTGCCAAGGCCGACGCCGCCGCCGACAGGGCCGTGGTTCGCAAAAAATCACGACGGTCCGGTTCAGGCAGGTTCATGGTGCCGATCTCCCTCGTCGTCCCAGTGGACAAAAACGACTTCCACGTCTCCCACGCCGGGAAGCCCTTGCATCCAGCGATGCCAGCGTTCGGATTCTTCCGGACCCGACGTTTGCAGGGCGGCCGTCAGCCAGGATCCTTGGCGATCGCCCAAGGTCAACACGGGGCAGGCACGCAACTGCGCAAGGGCCTGTTCCACGGCCGAGGCATCTCCGGAAAGACTCAACAACAAGCCGCTCGTCATCATCGCCCCGCCCCGGGAATCACTTTTCGATGATTGCAAACGAAACTGCCCCGGCTTGGCACGCCGTTCCTATGACGCAGCCCGCGTGCCTAACTGGGGTGAGAAAACGACAATGTCCCAGCCCAGAGTGAATCGAACCGCTTCGAACCCGGGAGAATCCGGGCTTTTCTGCCGTTGGGTGGGTCGAGGACCTCGGCGTGGGCTGACCGGCTGGTGTGCGGGCATGGTCATCATCTGTTTTGGCTGCGACCCAGTTCCGCACAGCGACGCGGCTGCCGACCCGCCAAGCGCGAGCCGCCCCGCGAGAACACGCATCGGCGAGATTCGCATTCGCGCTCCGCAAGATTCTCCCCGAGTCGCCACTTCCCTGCGTGACGAGAAGGGCCAACCCGTGAGCGTGGCTTGCGCCAATTGCCACTCGACGCGGCCGCCGAATCCTGCTCATCGCCTGGGCTTGCCCCTGACCGAGTTCCATCAGCACGTCTCCGGAAATCATGGTGAATTGTCCTGCGCGGCGTGCCACAACCCCGATGATGGTTACGAAACACTCCGCCGAGCCGACGGGACCACCCTGTCTCATGCTGATGTCATCTCGCTGTGCGCCCAATGTCATGGACCACAGTACCGGGATTATTTACACGGGGCCCACGGCGGGATGACCGGCTACTGGGATTTGAGCCGTGGGCACCGAGAACGAAACAACTGCACCGACTGTCACGCGCCGCATTCGCCCAAATATCCGATCCTGATGCCGGCACCCGGACCCAATGACCGAATCCCACTTCGGAGGGGCCATGACTGAGCGACGTGCCATCGAACTGCCGGTGATCGGCGAAGTGACCCGGCGGACAGCGATCAAAGCCGGGGCCACGACCCTGGGGTTGGCCGCCTGGGCGACAGCGATTCAACCGTTGTTCGAGTGGGCCAGCGAGCAAAGCGTCGATGAATTCTTGCAAAAACATTACCGGGAATTGTCACCGGGCGAGTTGCAAGCCGTCCTGAATCGCCTGACAGACGAAGCGAGGCGGGAAACGGGCCGCCCAGTCGTCATCCGCGACCATCAACCAATTCCCGGTGTTGTCTTTGCCTACGCCCTGAACCTCAGCATTTGTATCGGCTGCCGCCGCTGTGCCGAGGCATGTCACAGAGAAAATAATCACGATCGAGCAACGCATCAAAGTTACATTCGGGTCTTCGAGATGCAGAAGGGCGGGATCGATTTTGAATGCGGCAATGCCGGCTATCATCACCCTGTCCCAGCGAAAGACAAGTATTACATGCCGGTGCAATGCCAGCAATGCGAGAATCCGCCGTGTGTCAAGGCTTGCCCCATCGAGGCGACCTGGCAGGAGGAGGATGGCATCGTCGTGGTCGATTACAATTGGTGCATCGGCTGCCGGTACTGCGAGGCGGCATGCCCCTATCATGCCCGACGTTTCAACTGGGAGAAGCCGCAGATTCCCGCAGAAGAAGTCAACATCCAGCAGAGCTATCTTTCGAATCGCATCCGCCCGCAGGGCGTGATGGAGAAATGCCACTTCTGCCTGCACCGCACCCGAGAAGGCCGGCTACCGGCTTGCCTGGAGGCCTGCCCCACCGGTGCACGGGTGTTCGGCAATGTCTTGGATCCCCACAGCGAGATTCGCTGGGTGCTGGAAAATAAGCGGGTCTTCGTGCTGAAGGAGGAATTAGGAACCAAGCCGCGATTTTATTACTTTTTCGATAAATAGTTTTCGACTTTTCGCGAGAATTTTTCGATTGCCCGCGAGGAAAGATTGCGAGTTTCCGACGAGAGACGGATCATGGCGATGACGGGTGTGACCAACTATCTCCGCTTCCTCCGGCAAGCGGTGCACGTGGCCACGGAGGGCGGCTGGCTTTTCTATGCCTGGATGTTCGTCCTTACGGCGATCAGCTTGGTCGGTGCCAATGCCTGGGCAGTGCAGGTGCGCGATGGCATGATCCGAACCCACATGACCGACCATGTCAGTTGGGGTCTATACATTGCCAACTTCACCTTTTGTGTTGGCTTGGCGGCAGGCGGCGTCATGATGGTCATTCCCGCCTATCTCTACCGCGATGAAGAAATGCACGACGTGGTGATTATCGGCGAGATTGTCGCCATCGCCGCCATCGTCATGTGCACGCTCAGCGTGATTGTAGACCTCGGCCGACCCGACCGTCTTTGGCACATGATCCCCGGGCTGGGAAAGTTCAATTGGCCGATCTCCATGTTGACATGGGATATGATCGTCCTGAATGTTTATCTGCTGATCAATCTGCATGTCGTCGGGTATCTCCTCTACACTCGCTTCCAAGGACGCATGCCGAATCCCGTCTGGTATGTTCCGTTCGTGTTTATCTCGATTTTCTGGGCGATTAGTATCCACACAGTGACGGCGTTTTTGTACTGCGGCTTGGGGGGTCGGCCGTTTTGGAACACGGCGCTGCTGGCCCCGCGGTTCTTGGCATCCGCATTCGTGTCCGGCCCGGCCTTCATCCTGTTCGTAATGCGTGTGGTCCGGGTCGGGTCCGACCTGCCCATGCACCCCGGACCGGCTCGCCTCCTCGTGCAGATCATCCGCGTGGCGTCGGTCGTCAATCTGTTGATGCTTGCCTCGGAATTATTCACCATCTTTTACACAGGTTCCGGCCACGCTGCCGCGGCCCGCTATCTCTATTTCGGCGAAGATGGGCACGATGCTTTGGTTCCGTGGATCTGGTCGGCCATCGTCATGAACTTGGTGGGCACGGTCTTGTTCTTCACGCCGGCGGCACTGCAACGCGGCACTACCCGGGTCGTGGCCTGCCTGCTCGTCTTGGTGGGTATCTGGATCGAGAAAGGCATGGGGCTGATCGTTCCCGGCTTCGTCCCTTCCACGCTGCATGAAGTCGTCGAATACGTCCCCAGCCTCACCGAGTGGAAAATCACCGCCGGAATCTGGGCATTCGGCCTGCTCATCCTCACCGTGATGTTGAAAGTCACCATCGCGGTGTTCACCAAGGAAATGAAATTAGCACCGCGGACCGTCGCCGATTGACCTAAGATAGTCGGCTGGTGGAGTGGGCGCGGCTCGCTGAAGCGAGACGACGGCCGCTCTCTCTGGGGAGACCATGCCATGCCGCGACCGATCCTCTGCGTGATCCTCAGCCTCGTATTCGGGCTGACGGGCCGGCCGATTCCGCTATTCGCCGAGGCTCCTCATCGAATCAAGGTGAGCGACAACCGGCGGTATCTCGTGACCGAGGACGGCAAGCCGTTCTTTTACCTGGGCGATACAGCTTGGGAGTTATTTCATCGGTTGAATCGAGAAGAGGCGGAGCATTACTTACGTGATCGGGCCGGGAAAGGTTTTACCGTGATCCAAGCGGTGGTTCTCGCCGAGTTGGATGGCTTGAAAGACCCGAATCCGTATGGGCAGACACCGCTGATCGAGAATGACCCGCGTCGGCCAAATGAGAAATACTTCGAGCATGTGGATTGGATCGTCGCCAAAGCCAACGAGTTGGGGTTGGTGATCGGCATGCTTCCGACCTGGGGCGACAAGTGGAACAAGAAGTGGGCCGGCGGGCCGGAGATTTTCGACCCGGCCAACGCGGCGGTGTACGGGGAGTGGCTCGGCCGACGCTACAAGGATCGCGGGATCATCTGGATCCTGGGGGGCGACCGGCCGATCGAAACCGATCAGCACCGCGAAATCATCCGGGCCATGGCGAAGGGACTACGCCGGGGCGACGAAGGTCGGCACCTGATCACGTTCCATCCGATGGGCGGTCAGGGGTCGGCCGACTTCTTCCACAACGAAGAGTGGCTGGATTTCAACATGAGGCAGAACGGGCACGGTATCGAATTCACGGGGCGGTACGACAAAACCCGACGCGACTACGACCGCACCCCGATCAAACCGGTGCTGGACGGCGAGCCAGCGTATGAGGATCACCCGGTCGCTTTCAAGCCACAAGAGTTGGGTTACAACACGGCCGCCGATGTCCGTCGTGCCATTTATTGGGACCTCTTCTCTGGGGCGATGGGGCACACCTACGGCCATCACTCGATCTGGCAGATGTACGCCCCGACTCGGCAGCCGATCAACAACCCGCTGATGACCTGGCGCGAAGCGCTGGCCGCACCGGGGGCAGGCCAGATGCAGTTCGCGCGAAAGTTGCTCGAATCGCGGCCCATGCTACAACGCATCCCCGATGAGACGATCATCATCCCCGAGCCGGTGGCGACGGCCATTCCAGGGGCGGGAACACGGCGTTTCGCGGCCACGCGCGATCAGGACGGATCGTATGCGATGGTCTACGTGCCCGTGGGCCGACCGTTCCAAGTCCGTATGGAAGTGATTCGGGGCAGCAAGGTCGTCGCCTGGTGGTTCGACCCGCGGACCGGCAAGGCGGAGCGGATTGGCGAGTTCACGAACATGGGTGCGCAGCGATTCACCCCGCCCACTCCGGGGGAGCTGACCGACTGGGTCTTGGTCCTGGACGATGCGGCGAAGGGCTACCCCCCGCCAGGGCAGGGGCGTTGACCAGGGGCCAATCGTTTGAGACGGGAGTTCGAGGATGCGAGAACGAGCGGCGAAAGCGGAACGCCCGTAGCCGCTCAGTCATCGCTGAGTTCGCCGGGGGAAATGCCCGCCGCCAAGATGCTGCACCCGGCGATCACCGGGAGGCCCAACTCACGCGCCCGAGCCAGGACTTCGGGGGCATCGGCACCGGGATTGAACCACACCTCGCCGATGGGCTTGTGGGTCAGGTCGTCGAGGATGGTGAGGCCCACGGCCGGGGGCAGGTAGATGCTGACCAGATCAAGCCGGGGCACGGGGATGTCACGGACGGAACGGAAGACCGGCCAGCCCTCGATGCGCTGTTCCCGTGGATGAATGGGGAACACGTCGTAGCCCCGGAGGGCATAAGCACGCACACACTTGTTTCCGAACTTGGAGCGGTCGGCACTGGCACCGATCACAGCAATGGCAGGCATCGCAACATCCCCATCCCGGCGAGAGGCTCATCGTGATGTAGCGATGCGGTCGGCGGACGTCGAGCGGGGGGAGGATTGGGGAAGCCCATCACACTCGGCCTGTGGCCGTCTCTTCGTTGGTCGAGACGATCACGGGAGGAGTCGGGGCCGATGCCTCGTTCGCTTTTGATGCCTGGATGGCGGCGAGGATTTCCTGGCGGTAGACCGGCACTTCCTTCGGCGCGGTGATGCCCAAGCGTACCTTGTCGCCGCGGATTTCCACCACGGTGATCACGATGCGGTTGTCGATGACGATCGACTCATTTTTTTTTCTGGACAAGACGAGCATGTTGGTGTATCCTTCCCCCTGCCTTCCGCGTTCCGACGATGGTGCCCGGGGGTCAGCGCGGCACGATCGCTGCGGGCTGGGTGCGCTCTCCGAGCGCGTAGCCTTCTCGCCTATTTCACTGTAAAGCCCCTGCTCTGCGCGGTCAAGCGACGTTGTCAACTCAATTTGAGTGATTTTGGTTTAACTGTGCCCGAGCGGTTCCCTTCGTGGCCACGCCGTGGCAGCCCAGTCGGACACTTTTCGGTCACGGATGTCGAATCAGACTCACAACTGCGTTCGCTCGTGAGATTCACGCGTCTCCACGGCGAATAGGCGTTTGACGAGCAGCGTGGCGTAGCTGCCGCGGGGCAATTCGAAGCGAAGGCGAACGGCCAACCGGCCGGGATGGCGCTCATCCGGGACCGACTCCGCCAACAAGCTCGCCGGTCGAACGATGATTGGCCGCTCGCCCTTGCTGAAGAACGGCCGACGCATTCCCCGCAGCGTCAGCTGACGCCACTCGATCTTCTCGGTTTCCAGCACCCGGCGGAGAACCTCGGCCCAATCTTCCGGCGCCTGGGGGATGTCCGAATCGGCCTTCAACCGGGCCGACGGCAAGGGGAGAACCATCGACGCCAAGCGATCCAGCTCCGCTCTCGACAGGTGGTGGGGCATCGGCAGTGAGTGTCGCTTGAACCGAACGGCGATCAGATGCCCGGCCGGGAGATGGGAGCGAAACCACTCAGCCAGATACTGATTCCACAAGTGACTCTGGTACGCCGACAAGTACAGGCTCAACAATTCGTGGCGAAGCCGAACCACCGCCCCGCGGAAGTCGCCCGGGTGCATGGTGAGATAATCCACCAGGCTACGGGCATGGCAGCGGGGCAATTTCGCTTTCAGGGTGCTCCAGTCGCCCCAATGGCCTCGCAGCAGGGATTTGATCCGTTTGTCTTCGGCACGATCGAATTCGTAGGGAGAGGCCAGCGCCAGGCGCAAGGCTCCCTCCCAGTCGCCCAGGATCATCCGTCGGGCCACAAAATCGCCGTCCGGGCTGACCGAGCCGAAGCGCTGGTCGTCGAAATAATTGGCCAAGCCGTCGGCAGCCACTTGATCCAAGCTGGCCAAAGCTTCCTTGGCCACTTGTGGGGGCAACCCGCGGACCACCAGCTCAAAACGGTTCGCTCGAATGTCCGACGAAGTGAACGGATGGGCCACTTTGCCCAGGTAGCTCAGCGACCAGCCCGGTCCGCTCAGACCGCGTTCGGGTCCGCCGTGAATGGTCAGGTGTTGAATTGTCTCCGCATGCCGATCTTTCAAACCGCCGTAGGATACCGAAGTCGCCGGCAAGTGCCAGGAACGGCGGATCGCATTCAGGACGTCGTGCGTGGTCCAGCCCCGTTTTTCCAACCGGTACAGCGAGAACGCCCCCCCGTGAGGCTGAACGTCCGTCAGTTCGACGACCCGGAAATCATCCGGGGATTGCTTGATCTTCACGAGGTGGGGAAAAAAGGAGAGACCGGCAACCAGGGACTCAAAACCGTCGCCCACTCAGTCTGAGCCCGCACATGTTACCGGCCTCATCGTGCCGATTTGGGAACTTTAAAATCCCTTCGCATCTCATTTTTACATGACAGCTCCGGGGTGGCAAGCTTCTCTTAATTGCCGTCCCGTCGACCCGCGATTTAGTGTTTCGGCTCGGTCAGATTTCGTGAATCCGTAACTCATTATTCAAAAAAGTTTCCCGTGTTTCAAACGCCAGCTAAAACAAGTTGGTGCGAGATCGCACACCTTGAAAAAATTTTTCCAAATCTCCGCGATCGAACAGCTATCCTGACTTTGTTGATGCGTTGATTTCGTCAAAGGATGCAAATGTTTTTGCCGCTGCGTGCCGAAGGAGCGTGCCATGCCTGGCGTGTACGGATCGCTGCTGTGGCTTGTCGCGTCGATAGGGCCGGCGGCCCCGCCCCTGCCACCCTGCGAGGTGGTTGAAGCCAAGCCCCGCCCGGATCTCGCGGCGGCCTTTGCTCGTACCGAGGGTTGGACGGGTGCCGACGGTGCCTACAGCATCCCGCTGAACGAACGGCGAACGCTTTGGCTGTTCGGCGACACTTGGATCGGCCGGATCGAGAATGGCCGCCGGGTGGCGTCGCGTTTGATCAACAACTCCGGGGCATGGCAGGACTTGTCTCCCCCCTCGCCGCCACGATTCTTCTGGCGTGGGACGGCCAATGAGCCGGCCGCGCTTCTCCCCGCTTCGACCTCGGACACTTGGTTGTGGCCGGGCGATGGCGCGGTGGTGCAGGGCAAGCTGTTCCTGTTCGTCCACGTTGTTCGTCGACAACCGAAAGGGCCACCCGCCTTCCAATTCGATTGGTTTGCCGATGAACTCTGGTGCATCGACGAACCGACCGAGGAACCGACAAAATGGTCCCCCCGACGCCTGCCGCTGGATCCGCGATGGCGTTGGGGTGTGGCCTGCCGCGTGTCCGGAGAGCACCTTTTCGTCTACAGCCTGCCGAACGGCCCGCGGAGACCGCTGGAGGCTCCCGTCGTGGTGGGCCGGACTTGGTTGACCGATTTGGTCCGGGGTCAGCCGGTGTGGGAGACATTGGCCGAGGGCGATCGCTGGACAACGGATTTGGACGCGGCCCAGCCCATCTTCCGCGATGGTGCCTCGGAGATGTCGGTCCAGCAAGTCCGAGGTTTCGATGGCTTCTGGGCGGTGTACATGCCGTTGGGCATCAGTCGGGACATCGTGGTGCGTCACGCGCCCACGCCGGCCGGTCCGTGGAGCCAGCCGCTGAAGGTCTATCGCTGCCCGAAGGAGGAGAAGGACCTGTTCGTCTACGCTGCCAAGGGACATGCCGAACTGTCCGAGAAGGATGGCCAAATCATCATCACCTACTGCCGAAACCTCGCAGCCAGCCTGGGCGAGCATGTGAAGCGGCCGGACGTGTATCGACCCCAATTTGTCGAGGTGCAACTGCAACCGAAAACGAGATGACCGAGGTGGACCGACCGAGGAGCATGACGGACCACGTTGGCGTCGGCGTGAAGACGTGCAGGGGGGCGCGAAAAAACGCCGCCGGGGTTGTTCAGCCGACCCCCGGCGGAGTAGTGATCGCCTCGACGGAGTCGAGTCACGGCCGGCGCGTCAGGATGATGCGGACCTCGCTGATTCGCCGAATTCATGGATTAGCCCGTCCGCTGGTTCGCCAGAGGTCCGCCGAGCAGCCGATATTCGCAATTTGTTCGCTGTACATCCCGGACCAGCGGCCTTCCGCGTTTCGCCTTCCGCCCTCGGTCTTCCGCCTTGAGCCTACAGCCTTCCCCCCTCAAGTCTTCTGGCTTCAGCCTACAGCCTACAGCCTACAGCCCTCGGCCTCTCTCACGAACTGGACTCCGGACTTGACCTTAGCCTCTGCTTGCGTTATTCCGCCCACCCGCGCCGTCAGATCGAGGGGCCTGTCCCGCCACGGATGGCAGGTGACGGCGACGAGCATCGGGAGCGACTATGCCTGCGACGGAACGTTCGCCTGGCCTCCGGATCTTCGCGCTGCTGGCTTGTGTCGGGCTGGCGACGTCGATCCGAGCGCAGACGGCGGAGGGGCCGATCGTCGCGGAAGTCGTCACCCGCGGCCATCGCATCGTCCCCCGGGAACAGATCCTCGGCCAGATCAAAACCCGCCCCGGGGTGGTCTTCAATGAAGAGCATGCCCGCGAGGACGTGCAAAAACTCAAAGAGTCCGGGGCGTTTGGCGATATCCGGGTCTCCACGCGACCTGCCGGCGACAACAAGATCGTCGTCATTTTCGATCTGGCCGAACTCCCCAGCCTGATCCGCGAGATCGTCTACAAGGGCGCCAAGCACATGAAGCAGAAAGACCTCGACGCCCTCACGGGGCTGCGTCGGGGCTCGCCCTTGAATCCCACGGCCAACCTGCTGGCCTGCCGCGCGATCGAGCAAAAATATCGCGACGATGGCCGCATCTTCGCCAAGGTGTTCCTCGAAGAAGGCGGACAGGTCGGCGACACCCGGGTGGTGTTCAACATCACCGAAGGCCCGGAGGTGAAAGTGCACTCGATTCGCTTCGTGGGCCATGGACGATGGGTCAGCTCGGGGCGATTGCGGACCCAGATCGCCTCCTCGCGGTCGTTTCTGGGGATCGGCGGCACGTATGAGCCTCGGAAGTTGGAGGCCGACGTTTTGGCCCTGCGCGACTACTACCGGGGCCTCGGCTTCCTCGATGTGGACATCGTGCCGGAGACCAGCTTCACCCCCGACCACAGCGGCGTGGACATCACCTTCCACATCCACGAAGGACCACGCTACAAGGTCGGCTCGGTCGCCATCGAGGGTAACAAGCAGTACGACACGCAGCAACTCATGCAATTGGTCAGCCTGAAAGAAGGCGAGTATTTCGATCGGAACGTCGTGCAGGCCGACGTGACGGCGATTCAGGACAAGTACGGCGTGAACGGGCAGCGGGTGCCGGTTCGCGAATCGCTGACCATGCTGCCGGACCAACCCGGCGTGGTAGCCGTGCAGTATCAAGTCCAAGAAAGCGAGCCGGTGCGTGTGCGGCAAATCCTCATCGTCGGTAACGAACAGACGCGCGACTCCGTCATCCTGCGAGTGCTCGGCATCCGCGAAGGCCAAGTGCTGAGTTGGCCCGAGATTCGTGCGGCCGAGGTCCGGCTCGCCAATCTGCAATTGTTCGAGAACAACCCCGAGTCCGGCGTG
This sequence comes from Gemmataceae bacterium, assembly GCA_026418875.1. Taxonomy (GTDB): domain Bacteria; phylum Planctomycetota; class Planctomycetia; order Gemmatales; family Gemmataceae; genus CAKZUU01. Next base: position 14,159 of record JAOAAM010000004.1, read on the forward strand.
CGACCCACCATCAGCGTCGTCGATACCGACGACCCACGCTACAAGGACGTCTTGGTCAATGTCCGCGAGACCACCACCGGCAGCTTCATGCTCGGCGTCGGGGTCAATTCCGACGCGGGACTCTCCGGTCAGATCGTCCTGAACGAGCGAAACTTCGACCTGCTGCGCTTTCCCCGCAGTTTCGACGATCTGCTCAGTGGTCGGGCATTTCGCGGCGGCGGACAAGAGTTCCGCCTGGAGGCGATCCCCGGTACCCGCTTCCAGCGATACACGATCAGTTGGCGCGAACCGGCCCTGTTCGATTCCCCCTTTGGTCTGGCCGTCAGCGGCTACTTCTACAACCGCGGTTTCATCGAGTACAACGAGAGCCGGGTCGGCACCCGTGTCTCCGTCTCCCGACAATTGAATCGCTATTGGAACATCAACGAAACGTTTCGGCTGGAAGGAATCAACATCTTTGAAGTGCCCAACTTCGCCACCGCGGCGATCACCGACAACATCGGCTGGGACACGCTGGTCGGCTTCCGCACCGGCCTGACCCGCGACAGCCGCGACTCATACCTGCGGCCGACTCGGGGCAGCGTCTTGGACCTGGGGTTTGAACAAGTGCTGGGCAGCCATGTCTTCCCCGTCGGCTCGGTCGAATTCAGCAAATTCTGGACGACCTGGCAACGGCGGGACGGCAGCGGCCGACACGTCCTCTCGATGCGGACCCAAGCCATCTTCTCCGGGGATGACACACCCGTGTACGAACGGCTCTACGGCGGCGGCTTCCGCTCGCTTCGCGGCTTCTCGTTCCGCGGCGTCGGCCCGTTTGAAAACGGCCTGAACGTCGGCGGCCAGTTCGCCTTCCTCAACACCATCGAGTACCAGATTCCCGTGTTGGCCAACGACAAGTTCTTCGTCGTCGGTTTCGTCGATCATGGCACCGTGGAACGGAAGTTCGACATCACGACCTACCGCGTCACCGCCGGCGTCGGCCTGCGCATCATCACGCCGATCACCGGACCCGTCCCGTTGGCCCTCGATTTCGGCTTCCCGATCGTCAAAGGCCCATTCGATCAGAAACAACTGCTGGCCTTTTACGTCGGATTCGGCGGAAACTGAGACGACCCTGGCATCGATCGCTCGGGATGCGATGGCAATTCCGCCGCCGACGGCACGGCTCCAGCCGATGGCAACTCTGCCGCCGACGGCACGGCACCCGCCGATGGCAATTCCGCCGACGGCAAACCTGCCGACGATGGTGCGTCGGAGTTAGTTACTCCGGTAGTAACCGAGGCGTGTTTCTGGGCCGCACGCCAAGCCGCGAAAATCTCCTCCATCTGCCGCACGCAACCCGTCAGCGACAACGCCGCCATCTGGAAGTTCGTGTGGTCGCTGACCCGGCGATACTCCCGCTCGAACAACTCGGCGACGCGGCGGATTTTCGGCAGCTTCCCCGACAAGCGATGCAAGAATTCCGCCACGTCACCCCGTTCCCTTGCCGGCTCGGCAGCGCGGATTGAATCGAACAATGTCCGCGGCACGCTGAGCAACTCCTCGTCGCCTTGAATCTCCTCCGCGTGCTTCAAAAACGTGCGGATCATCCACAGATGCGCCAAGACGACGTTGAGGCGTTCGACTGCCTGCTCCGAAGTCATGACGCCGCCCCCTCGGCAACTTTCGCTGCCGCCGGCGCAGGGGTTCGGGCGGCTTTCGCCTCTTTCTCTTCCTTCGCCAGCAACACCAGGGCGGCCCCCACGCCCACCAAGATGATCCCAACGATCAGCTTCCAGCCCGGCATTTCCAAATGAAAATGGGCCCATTGACCGGCCTTGGGATGCCAGACCATGCTGACCAGTACGTTAATGACGGGTGCCAGGCCAAAGATCAGCGGGGCGATGAACACTTTGTAGGTACTCGGGGGCAACCCCTCGGCTTGGGCAGCCCCGATGGCGGACTTGGTGGCGAAGACCACGCAAATCGCCCCGATGGCCCCGGCCGCACCCGCTAAGGCCGAGAAGATCAAACCATTCGCCGTCAGGTTGACGTCCGACCATTTCTGCATGCCGGTGGCGAAAAGGATCAACGGGAGCAACACGCCGATGACGAAGTACGCCAGCCCGACACAGAGGATGGCCATGATGCGGCTGGCGGGCTTCCCCCCTAACTCACTGCCGCCGAAAAAGATGATTGGGACGTAGGTGCCCCAAGACAAACCCGCGAGCAGGACGTAGAATTGCCACTCTTGCAATTTCATCAGCGTGGTTCCCCGGAAATGCGTACAGGGGTGCTGCGGCGACGCTCGAGAAAGCACCCCGACCGACCCGGCCGCTCGAACGCCACCCCACCACCCCGAAGGCCTGACTCCGACGGGATTAGAAAATATTGCAAATTCCCGCGGAAATCAAGGGTTTGAGGGGGGGGAGCGGCGCAAAAAGCGGCGCACGGCGTGTATCCTGTCTCTTATACACATCTGACG
>JAOAAM010000022.1 GCA_026418875.1 Gemmataceae bacterium
GGCCAAGGCGTGTTGCAGTCGGGCTTTGTCTGCCGGTCCGTCCACGTCGCCAAAGACGAATAATCCCTTTCCGACCAATGTTCGCACCATGCCGCGACCGCCAAACGGCACGGCACGGATGGCGCTAACCTCGCTATCGGCGACGTAAAGCTCCTTGCCGTCGTGCGTCAGACCACTGGGCTGGGCGAAGAGGGCCTCGAACAAGGAGCCGTCTCGGATGTTTTCCCGACCGTCCCCGGCGTAGGGGTCGAGCCGATCCTGCACGGGGTCATAGGTCCAAATCTGGTGGTGGCCGGCCATGGCGATGTAAATCAATCCATCCGGCCCGAGCAGCAGGTCCCAGGGGCTATTCATTCCGGTCCGTCGGGCGGGGCCGCCAATTGCCCGGTTCTCTCGATCTTGCTCGCCGGTACCGGCCACCGTCGTCACGGTCTGTTGATTCAGGTCCAAGGCTCGGATCTGATGATTTTTGCGATCCGCGACGTACAAAATGCCGTCTTTCAGGCACATCCCTTGCGGATCGTTGAACCGGGCTTGGGCGAAAGGACCATCGACGTTGCCCGGCTCGCCCGTCCCGGCGATCGCTTGCTTGTTCCCTTGCAGATCGGTGATGACGATGCGGTGGTTCGTGCTATCGGCAATGAACAGCCGGTTGCTCTTTTCATCGGCGAGAATCTTCCCCGGAAAGTTCAAGGGCTGAAGCAGTTCCTTTTCGAGTGCAAACGCGATGGGTGTCTCGTTCAGCGTCTTTTTTCGTCGATGCTCGGTGATGAGGCGGCCGATCACCCGATCGAGCAACTCGTAGTTGCCCTCGCCACTTGCCGCCCCCACAAGATTCCCCTCGGGGTCGATCAGCACCAGAGTCGGCCACGATTGGCAGCCGTAGGCATCCCAGATTCGTTGCTCCGCGTCGTTGACAACGGGATGGCGAATCTGATAGCGCAGGATGGCTTTGCGGATGTTCTCCGTTTTCTTTTCATTGTCGAACTTGGCCGAATGAACGCCGATGACGACGAGTTGATTGGCGTATTTCTCTTCGAGCTTCGCCAGGTCCGGCAGGGTGTGAATGCAGTTGATGCAGCAGAAAGTCCAAAAATCGAGCAGGACAATTTTGCCCCGCAAGTCTTCGTGAATGGACAACGGCTTGTCGGTGTTCAGCCATGCCACGCCGCCCACCAGCTCCGGGGCTTTCTGACCACGCTCTTGGGCTTGCAACTCTTCCCGGGGCAGGCGACGTTTGGGCATGGCCAACCACCCGAGGAGGAAGAGGACAAGGGCCGCTGCGACGAGTCCAAGTCGGAGGGGACGCGAGAGCATCATGTTCTCCCGAGGGCGACGGGCTGTGGAGGCGGTCAGGCAATTCGGTCAGCGGGGCGCGAACCGCGGCAGGGGCTGAAGGACAAAGCGACAAGGGCGGTTCGCGCCGCGACCGAGTTTATCGTCAGCGTGCCGGGGCGACTCGCACTTGCGTCGAGAGCGAGTAGGTCAGCCCGTCGGCATCAAAGTCGACCTCGCCGAACAGGGCGATGAAACCTCGCGGCGGAGGCGAGATCGACGCTTCGACCTTATTGTTCTCAATGGCTGCGGGGTGTTGCCGCCACCGCGACTGCCGAAAGTCCTTGCTTTCCGACAGCGCTACCCACACTCGAGCACCCTTGGGCGGGACGGTCGAGTCGATCGTCAAGCGCAGGCTGCCATCCTCGCCGTCGGCGTGCTTCCAAGACACCTTCGGCATGGGCTTGCCGGCAATCTGGTTCTTCACAAAAGCCGCCGTAGCGTTCAGGACTCGCGCCCGGGCCTTCAGTGGATCCAATTGACCCTCTTCCGGACGCTCGCTGAGATCGTGTCCCGCATTCGGCACGATGCAGACAAATTTGTCGCCCTTCAGGTCGTCCCAGTACAGGTTCAACGCATCGACCGTCCAGTACGGATCGTTGGCCCCGTTGACGATCAGCTTCGGCATGGTGATCTGATCGCGGTAAAAATAGGGGTCGACCATCGACCACAAGCGCTTGGCCACGGGGTTGTCCGGCATGGGGATCAGGTTTCGCTCGACGTAATCGTGGACCATCTCGCTCGGCTTGCCGTAGCAGGCGACCTGATACTCCATCTGCGGCTTCATGTTCACGACATCGATCACCATCGGGATGATGGCGCGGACTCTGGGCTCCGCGGCACCGGTCAGCCACGAGGTCCAGCCCCGCTTCGAAGCCCCGCCCACGATGAAGTCCTTCACCTCGTGCTGCCATTCGCGGCGTGCGAACTCTTGGATGGCATCCATCGCCTTGACCACGGACTTGACCATGGGGAAGAGCAAGGGCCAAGATTCGTCTTCGCCCTGGCAGTCGAGGAAACGGCAGAACGTTTCCGCGATTAGGGCGTCCTCCTTCTTGCCGCCGAACAACGGCTGGTTCGGTACGCCGAACACGATGGCCACCGGCGAGCCGATCCGTCGAGTCAACTCCAGGGCGACAGCGAACATCGCCCCGCCCGGCTCACCCCCGGCATTGAGAAGCAACATCGTGTTGGCGGGCTTGACTCCGTCCGGGCTGAACACGACCACCTTGTGTTTCCAGTCGATGTTCTGCCAGGTTTGCGACACCATGTCGAGCGTGTACACCGTGCCGTTGTTCAGCTTCGTCGTCTTCTCCAACTTCCAGGCGAAAGCCGGCTCCGGCTTGCGGACATATTCCGGCAAGCCCGCCACGACAGGAAATGCCCACAACAGAGTCGCCAAGGTGGCCCCCAACCCGATTCGACCGCAGCGCATCACAGAAGGTCCTCACCAATCTCCGAAATAAGGCCATAAGGTAATTGCTGCGCCATTGTACGGAGAAGAGCCGATAAGTTCAGCCGTGGCGAGGTGAAACGAACAGCATCGGAGGTGAACCGTACCAGCCAAACAACGACTTGGCCATCACCGGGGGGGCGATGTTACCGACTAAGGGCCGATATGGATTCGGACTTTCTGATTCAAAAATGGCGGATTGTCCGTATTATCCAACTCGATACGACACTCCAGGACCGGATCTTGCGGGGTCTGGAGCAGCCCGACACCTTCGATGGCGCCGGTGGCGTCTCTCTTCGGCAGAAAACTTTTGCCGATCTTCGTGACTCGGCCCTTCCAGGTAGCACCGCTGCCTTCGGCATCCTGGACCACCGCGGACATCCCGACTTTCACTCGGTGAGCCCATTCTTGTTTCAGGTCGGCTTTCACGATCAGCCCTCCCTCATAGAAGAGGAAGGCGGGCTTGACTGCCTGGTCGCCGAACTTGTGACCCGCGGAAACGAACGATTGCATGATCGTCCCGTCGGCGGGGGCACGAAGGTCGCACAATTCGACACCCAGTTTGGCTTTGTCTCGCAGTGCCAAGGCCCGCTTGAGTCCCGCCTCGGCCTGCCGCACCTGGGCGGTCGGCTTGTTCGCCTCGATGAGGTCCAACCCCAAGCGTTCGGCGTCGATCGCGGCTTTCAGGGCATCCACCGCCAAGCGAGCCGCCCGGGGGTCCTTGACTGTCGGGGGTAGCGAGACGTTGAGTTGGCGTGCCCGCTCCACCTCTCGTTCGAGATGATCTAACTCGGCCATCGCTGCCGCGAGTTCCTTCTGCCGAGCCTCGATCTTCTTCAGCTGAATCTCTCGCTGAATCTCGTATTTGCGTAAACCGGCCTTGGCCTCTTCAAGTTGCCCCTCAGCGAACTCGACACCTGCTTCCGCCTCTCGCAGAGTCTCCAGCGCCAGTTCACGGTCCATGCGGAGCAAAACTTGGCCCTTTTTCACGACGTCGTCGGTCTTCACGAGGACTTCTTTGACCTCCCCCTTGACCGAGGGGATGAGCGGGACGATGTCTCCCTCGGGGACGACGACGCCGGTGGCAACCACCGCGGGGGCACGGGGTGGGGTGACTGGCGGCTGAGCCGTTCTCTCCGTCTGGCGCACAAACACCGGGACGTGCATGAGGCGGTTGGCACCGACGATGCCGGCCAACGTGACCATCAGCACGACGACCCAGAGCAAGCGCCAGCGGCGTGGCCGAGTCATGGCGGCATCTCCAAGCGGAAACGAACACCCGGCGGGGGCACGTCGACCGGGGTTTCGGCTTCCTGTAATCGGCCATCCTCCAGATGGAACACCGTGTCCACAAAAGGCACGATGCGATGATCGTGGGAGACGACGAGGATCGTCGCCCCGCGTTCGTGGGCCGCGATCCGTAGCAATTCGATCACCTGTTCGCCGTGCGTCCAATCCAACGCGCTGGTCGGTTCGTCGGCGAAGACGAACTGCGGATTCTTGATCAATGCTCTGCCGATCGCGACCCGCTGTTTCTCGCCGCCGCTCAGTTGGGCGGGCAGCAGGTGGCATTTTTTCGACAATCCCAGCAGCGAGAGCATCTCACGGGATCGTTCCCTGGCTTCGCGGCCGGAGATTCCTTCGCCCCAACGCAGGACGATTTCCAGTTGTTGCTCGGCCGTCAACGCCGGGAACAGGTTGTAGCCCTGGAAGATGAAGCCGCAATGCTTCAACCGAAAATGCTCTCGTTGTCGCGGCGTCAACTTCCATAGATCCACCGCGTCGCCATCGACCCGGGCCAGCACCTGCCCGCTGTCCGGTTCCAACAAGCCGGAGAGCACAGCGAGTAATGTCGATTTACCGCTTCCCGACGGCCCCATCAAGAGGGCCAACTCGCCCTTTTTTAGCCCCAAACTCACGTCGCGCAGGGCATAAGTTCGAGTTTCGCCGTCGCCGAAGCTGCGCGTCAGGTGGAATCCTTGTAAGACCGGCTCATCACGCATGGGGGCAGATCTCAGGTGTTCGTCAGGTAGCGTCCGGCGGCTTTGTCATCGCCGACCGAGGGTTGGAAACCTTTGGGGCGGTGCAACCTAAACTCACTGGGGCGTCTCGTGAAATCCCTCCTAATGCCAGTCTACCGCAACAAATTCACCGGCTCGATCTGTTTCAGCGAACGCAGGGCGATCACCCCGGAGAACATGGCCATGCCCAGAGTGATGAGGGCGGCGGCAGCCATCAGCTCCGCGGAAAGCAGCGGTTTGACACCCAAGTGCGTCGCCAATTCGCCGAGCAGGTACGTCGCCGGGATCGACAGCAGCACGCCGAACACGCCAATCCAGAACGCCTGCGTCACGACGGTCCAGCGCAAACGCCACCGCGGAATCCCCAACGCGAGCAAGATAGCGTACTCCCGCATCGACGCCATCGTGGCGGCGTACAACGTCTGACTCGTCACCACCAACCCGACCAGCAGGCCCAAGGCCGCCGCGTAGCCCAATGCCAAACCGCCCTTGGTCTTCAAGAGCCAGTGCATTCGTGACTTGTGCGAAAATTCGTCCTTGGTGAACACGGACATGTCCGGCTCTTCCTGCTGCAACGGCGACGATTTCAATTGCTCGACCACGCGCGGTGCCATCGCCGGATCTTCGCACTTGGCCAGCACGTACACGGTTTGGTCTGGGCCAAGCTTCATGATGCTCCGGGCGGTGAACAGGGAGCAGAAGATGTACGGCCCGGCGATGCTCCGCATCCCTTTGACCAGGCCGACGACGCGGACCGGCCGGCCGTTAATCTTCGCCGAAGCAAATCGCCCTTGCGCCAACAATGCCGGCGCATGTTGGATGTCCAACCGTTCCAGTTCGGATTCATCGACGACGACCGAGCCTTCTTCCGTCAGCCGGTCGCGCAACTCTTGCGGCAGCACCTTCGACGGCCCGATCGAGTCGTCGGTCAGCCGGCAGCCCACGATGATGCACAAATCAGTACCGCCCCCCGGCTTCTCCCAAAAGCTGAATCGTTGGATGTACGGCTCGACGTGGGTCACACCGGGGATTCCCGCCACCCGAGAGACCAACTTGCTTTCGCTGATGGGTTGCCCTGTGTCCACGCTGAGAACTTTCTGCGGTCCAATCCACACGTCGGCTTCCGAGCGGTCGATCGGGATCGTGGAGATCGACAGCAACCCGAACAACAGACCGCATTGCAACGCGATCAGCAGGGCGCTGAACGCTACCGCCAGGATACCGGGCAGGTATCGCTGTCGATCGTGCCAGAGGGTCGTCAGCGTATACGACATGGCTCCTTTCGAAGGTCAAGCCGGCTGCCGAACCGGGACGAACTCATGAACTTTGCCCCGGGGCGTGCCGTTGGTCAACGGCACATCGGTCAGCGGTTCGATATAGGTGTGGTGCCACAGTTGCGTCGCGGTCACGCCGACCAGCCCCATCTCCACCGACGTGCGGGCCAATCCCCCGGCGCGCAGGCGGCGGAACTCGCGCCGCCAACGCTGCACTTCTGCCACGTTGAAATACCCGGTGCGTGTCAGGGCCGACTCGGTCAGCAACGGCTCCACCCAATGCCCAGCACCCTGCGTATTGATCTCGTCGAAGTGGAAACTGTCCATCGGCGCTCGGAACATCGCCTTCCGACGCCAAGCGATCGACTTGGGCAGGTAGCGCTCGGAGAGCAAACGCAACAAATACTTGTCCCGGAAGCCCCGCAATTTCCAACGCGGATGCAATTGTGCCAAGAAGGCGAAAACCTCTTCGTCCAAAAAGGGGTAGCGCGTCTCGACGGAGGAATTCATCGCCACGCGATCGCCCTTACTCGCCAAGAGAAGTCCGGGCAGCATCACCCGCCCGCCGATCACCAGCGACCGATGGAACGGGTGCCAGCGTTTGAGGCGTTCAGTGTTCAGGGCGAGATCGCGGAAGGGGTTGTGCCCGTTGAGACGATCCCACATCTCGGGGCTGAAGAAGCGGAGTTTGGACAGGCTCATCAACCCGTACACGTTCATCCAGGCGTTGGGACCGCCGAGCAGGTCCTCGGTCTCCCGAATCGTGGCTTCGGGGAATTGCGGCGTGCCGGTGGCGGCGAGGATCGCCCGGCGGAGCCAGCGACCCAGCGGCAGGCCGGGGATCGCGTTCAGCGCATTCATCAGCCGCTGGACCTTGAACCAAGGATACCCAGCCAGCCACTCGTCCGATCCTTCGCCCGTCAGGGCGACCTTGTACCCCTTCTCCCGTACCGATTTCGCCAGCATCAACAATGCCGCACAA
>JAOAAM010000026.1 GCA_026418875.1 Gemmataceae bacterium
GCGGGGGGAGTCGAGGATTATGCCGGAATTCACTTACGAGGCTCTGTCTCCCGCGGGTCAGCGCAGCACGGGTACCCTGACGGGGAATAGCGAGCGAGACATCGCGGCCCAATTGGATGCGAAGGGCCTGTTCCCTGTTCGCATCGCGCCAGCCCAAGGGGCGATCCGACGGTTCGGAGGCGGTGTCCGGCCGCGTCACATGGCCGTCTTTTATTCCCAACTTGCGGACTTGTTGCGGTCGGGCGTTCCATTGCTTCGGTCGCTTGACATTCTGGAACGCATGGGGGCGCACCCGAACCTGCAAGCCGCCGTCCGCGACGTTCGCACAAAAGTCGCCGACGGTATGGGTCTGGCTCAGGCGATGGCCCAGCACCCCAAGGTTTTCGACGAATTGGCCATCAGCATGGTTCGGGCGGGCCAAGAGGGTGGCTTCCTCGAAGACGTACTCAAACGAATCGCCGACTTCACGGAGCACCAAGAAGAACTCAAAGCGAAGGTCGTCGGGGCTCTGGCCTACCCGGTTTTTCTCGCGGTCATCGGCTTCATCGTGTTGAACGTACTGATCATCGCCTTTGTGCCGCGCTTCGAGCCGATCTTTGCCCGCCTCCGCGAGCGAGGCGAGCTTCCCGCCCTGACGACCTGGTTGATCGCGCTCAGCCATTTCATGTGGCCTTGGGGACTCATCGGTTTTGGGGCCATCGTCGGCGCGTTGGTCCTCTTCCGCACCAAGGGGATGACGCCCACGATTCGATACCACTACGATCGCTTGAAACTTCGGATTCCAGCTGCGGGTAAGATTTTCTTGAACTTGGCCATCTCCCGCTTCACCCGAATCCTCGGAACACTGCTGCACAATGGCATCCCGATTTTGCGCTCGCTGGAGATTGCCAAGGACTCGACGGGCAATCGCGTGCTGACGGTGGCAATCGAGCAATCGGCAGAGAACATCACCGCCGGTGAGAAACTGGCCGCCCCTCTCGGTGCGTGCCCCTATTTTCCGCGTGACATCGTCGAGATGATCGCGATTGCAGAGGAATCGAACAGCTTGGAGACGGTTTTGGTCGAAATCGCCGACAGTTTAGAGAAGAGGACCGCTCGTCAGCTTGAACTCTTCGTTCGGCTGCTGGAGCCGGTGATGCTGCTCGTGATGGCCGCCGTGGTTCTGGTGGTCGTCGCCGGACTGATGTTACCCATCTTCAAGATGGGGAGCACGGTTAAGCAAGTGTCGGAGGCGGTCTTCTCATCGGCTCTTCATTCAGGAGTCCTTTAAACTGAACCGCGAAACAACCGCCAGTGGCTTTCGCGTGTGGGAGGAGTGCTGCACATGAGAATTCAATATCGTGATCAACCGCGTTCCAGGCGAAGCGGCTTTACTTTGATGGAAGTTCTGGTTGTGGTCGCGATCCTGGTGATTCTCGCCGGCACGGCGAGCATCTTCGTCTTCCGCTATCTCGAAGACGCGAACACGAATCGTGCCCAAGCCGACCTGCGCACGCTGACGGCAGCCTGCACGGCGTACAAGATCCGCAATGGCGATTTTCCCGAATCGCTGATGGAACTCTGGCAACCGAGCGACGGCAGTACCAAACCCTACGTGGAGTCCGAAGCCGCCCTGCTCGACCCGTGGCGGAAACCGTACCAATACGACCCCACCGGACCGAACAACGGCGGCCGCAATCCCGACATTTGGACGACCACACCCGATGGTCAGGTCATCGGGAACTGGGAAATGGTTCGCCAACGCTGATGGCGGGACACGCACGGTATGAGACCAACGCGAACGGAGGGCACGCACGGCATGGGAGTCGGTCGCATGGCTGAGCGTCGCGGCATGACACTGCTGGAACTGATGCTCGTTCTGGCGATCGTCGCCATGCTCGCTGCCATTGCCTACCCGTCCATCGAGACGATGTACGGCGACCTGCGCGTTCAGGCGGCAGCGGATCATTTGCGCGGCCGATTCGCCTTGGCCCGGTCTCGCGCGATCGAGGACGGCCGACCCTACCGCTTCGCCGTGCAATCCAACTCCGGGGTCTACCGAATCGCCCCGGACTCCGCCGAATTTTGGGGTGACGGTGGATCTGTCGGCAGTGACGACGCCGCATTCCCAACACCATTGCAGCTCGAAGACACCCTGCCCGAAGATATCGCATTCCAACTTGCCGACGACCGTGGGTTCGGCACGAACGGGACTTGGTCCACTCTGGTCGTCTTCCTACCCGATGGCTCGTGCAGCAGCGATCGGATCATTCGCCTGGAACGCGAGGGGAATCGCCCGGTCGAGATCCGTATTCGCGGGCTGACCGGCGGGATCACCACGCAGGTGTTGCCGATGGGGGCGAACCGATGAGACAGGTCGGCGTCGCTCGTCCGGGCTTCTCGCTCCTGGAGGTGGTGCTTGCTTCGGCCATCTTCCTGATCGCGCTGGTGGGGCTGACCCAGTTGCTCTCCGTGTCGTCGCAGCAGGCCATCGAAATTCAGCGAATGAACCGGGCGGCCCAGATTCTTCAGAGCAAGTTGAACGAGGTGGTCGCCGGTGTCGAGCCGCTCACCTCGACCGGTGAAGCCGCCGTCGATGATGATCCCGACTGGGTCTGGTCGATGACGGCGGAGCCGCAATCCGAGACCGGGTTGTACCGGGTGACCATCACCGTGTCGTTCGCGCGAGACGCTTCGGCCTCCTGGAGCGTGACGCAATTGGTGCTCGATCCGGCGCAGCGGGGCGGGATTGAATCGCCATCGACTGGCTCGTCGTCGGCCACCACATCCACCGGAGGGCCTTGACGCATGCGACTCCATTTGCCGCGACGTCGGGGCTTCACGTTGCTGGAGGTCATGCTGGCCTCGGTGATTGCCGTGATCATGATGGCCGCTTTGTATGTCGCCATCGAGACGCAGTTGCGGGAGATGGACGAGGGACGGGCCGCCGTCGAGCAGAGCACTCTAGCCCGGGCACTGTTCAATCGAATCAGCTTGGACCTCACGCCTGGATTGGCCCCGCCAGCACCGAAAGTTGCAGCCAGCAGCGGGGCATCGGGTGGCACGGCATCGGGTGGTGCGGGTAGCACGGGTGGCACGGGTGGCACGGCATCGGGTGGTGCGGGCAGTACGGGTGGGACGACCGGGGGCGGTTCGACGGGGGGGTCGGGCAGCGCGACTGGCGGATCAAGTGGTGGATCCGGAACCACGAGCGGCGAGGTCCAGGAAGGTGTTATTGAAGAGGCACCGCCCGTCGTGTTCAGCATCGGCGTCCGGGGAGATTCGACGCGAGTCTCCATCTTCCTCACACGCTTGGGCCGCCAGGTGATTTCGCCACCCGACGACGGCACCGGCAACCCGGCGTTGATCAGCGATGTGACACGAATCACTTACTTCCTCATCCCCGAGGTTGGATTGGCGCGCCAGGAGTTACGCCTCGTCACGTCGGATGCCGTCGATTCGCAACCTTATGATCTCGATGAGTTCTCGACCGTCATTGCGGAAGAGGTGGTTGACCTTCAAGTCGCGTATTTTGACGGCTCCAGCTGGCAAACCAGTTGGGACGGTTCGGAGACTTCCGCGGATGGTTCAACACCGAAAGGCCCGCCTCGGGCGATCGAATTCATCGTGAGTCTGCGCGATGGCACAGGGCGAATCCGGGATTACCGCCATGTGATCGCCCTGCCCGCCGCCCCGGGCAGCGGAACGTCCGATGCCGCGACACAGCCGTGATCAGGAGCGGGTTGGATGAGGGTATCTCGGCCAGGAACGACACTGCGAAGTGAATCGCGCCGCGGCATGGTGCTTTATGCCGTGCTGATTGTCGTCGTTTTGCTGAGCTTGGCCGCGTACCAGTATTCGGAATTGATGTCGCAAGAGCAGACGGCGGCAGCTAGCGCGTTGCGGCAGGTTCAAGCGAAAGCCTGTGCCGACTCGGGAATTCACGCCGTCGCGGCATTGCTCGCCGACCCCGAGCGAAACCCCGACGATTTTTACGACAACGAGTCGCTGTTCCACCAAGTCAGCGTGGGCGGCGGAGGGCAGTATAGCATCGTTGCCGCTTTTCCCCGCGGGGAGACGCTGTCCACTCGCGACTACCGCTTCGGCCTGATCGACGAGTCATCGAAGATCAACCTCAACGCGTTGCTGCGATTGGACACGAGCGGCCGGGTCGCCTTCGAGATGTTGATGAAACTGCCCAACATGACGGAAGAGGTGGCCGACGCGATCATCGACTGGATCGACCCCGACGACAACCCCCGGCCCTACGGAGCGGAAAGTCAATCGTACCTCGGCGGCACGCCGTCGTATCGATGTAAAAATGGCCCGCTGGACAGCGTCGAGGAACTTCTCCTCGTCCGCGGAGTGACGCCCGAACTGCTCTTTGGCACCGATCGCAACCGCAACGGCATCGAGGATCCCGGTGAAAGCGACGGCGAGGGTTGGGACCCAGGTTGGGCCGCTTATCTGACCATTTACTCGCGGGAAATGAATGTGGATGCGGAGGGCGAGCCTCGGACGAATTTGAACGACTCCGACCTCGCGGGGCTTTCGGACAAGCTTCGTCAGGTTTTGGATCAAGACCTCGCCGATTTCATCATCCTCTACCGCACGCAATCGACGAGTGCGCCGACGGGGAACCGGCCAGTCGTGGACGCTCCCGCCGACGCGGTCACGTCAAAGGTCAACGAAGTGATTTCCGGGGGCCAAAGTCGGCCGCGCTCGGTCTCCTCCCGGTTTGAGTTACTAGAAGGGGAAGTGTATTGGACAGCGGAGGTGAACGGAAGGCAACAAACATTCCGCTTACGCAGCCCGCTGTCGGATCGGGCACGGCGAGACTCACTCTTGCCGATCCTGCTGGACAAAACGACGACGCAGCGTGACACGGAATTGCCGGCTCGCGTGAACGTGTTGACGGCCCCGGAAGAGGTTTTGGCTTGCCTTCCGGGGATGACGGATGCCGACGTTCGGAGCATCGTGGAACTTCGCCCGGTCCTGGGTTCGGGAGAGGCATCGAACAGCCGCTTCCAAACCACGGCCTGGCTGTTGCTCGATGCGAATTTCACGGTGGACAAGATGCGCACGCTGGAGCGGTATATCACCACGCGGTCGCAGGTGTACCGGGTCCAATCGGTCGGTTATTTCGGGAACGGGGGGCCGATGGCACGGGTGGAGGCCGTGATCGATGTGAACAACGGTCGGCCGCGGATCGTGATGTGGCGTGATTTGACGGAATTGGGTCGAGGGTACAATTTCCAACAGTGAGTTGGCGGCAGGCGAGCGACATGCTGCCGGCCGCAGAAAGTGAGTGGATCATTGGCCAGGTTTTTAGCGATTGAGGCGGATTCGACGGTTGTTCAAGTGCTTGCCGGCCAGATGAAAGGCGGGCAGGTGCGGCTGGAGCGTTGGTTTCAGTTCGACGCAGGCAGCACGTTGACGCCGGCCAGCGCGGATGACATCGGCCGTGCCTTGCGCGACAAATTGAAGGAAGAGAAAATCGCCCCGGCACCACTGTTGGCGGTGGTTGGCCGCGATCGGGTCGTGCTCAAGGAGTTTCGGATTCCTCGCGTCGCGGAGCATGAGGAGCCGCCGGTCGTCCGCTTCCAGGAGTTGAAGGCACTCGCCGAGAGCGGCGACGACGTCGTCTTGGATTACGTCCCGATGGCTCCGCCCGGTCCCGAGGGGCGGAAGGTCCAAGTGGTCTCGATCCGCAAAGACCTGGTGAAGGCGTTCCGCCGGGTCGCCGAAGCCGCCGGGTTGAAACTTTCGGCGATCACGCCACGGCCGTTCGCCTTGGTCGCCGGTTGTCAGAGTGCCATTCGCACGGGGGTCGTCCCTGCCCCGGAATCCGATGACACTGCCTGGGCATTGCTCGCTCGGTCTGAGAAATGGGGGGAATTCCTGATTGTGCGACAAGGCGTGATCGTGTTGAGCCGGTCGCTGGCTGGTCCCGCCTTATCATCCGACTCGGCCCTGCTCGGGGAGATTCGGCGAAACTTGGTCGTTTACGGGAATCAGAACCCGGATCGGCCTGTCCGAACCCTCTACCTCGCCGAGGCCGAAACACCCGGCGGGTTGGCTGAGCGCTTGCAACAGGCGTTGGCGATCCCTGTGCATTGCTACGAACCTGGGGTCGGCATCGCCGTTCCCGACGGGCTTTCCGGGACGATTGCCGGCCTGGCCGGGTTGTTCGTCCTCCGAACGGCCGATGAGGAGGCACCGAATTTCATCGCCCCCCGACAGCCGAAACCACCGGCGGACCCGGCCAAGCGGATCTTTTTCTTGGGCGGTGCCATCGCCGCGGCTTGTTTCCTCGCCTTCGTGATGTACGCGGTTTACCAGGTCCGCATCCGCACGCAACAAGTCGATCTTTTGGCCGAAGACGCCAGCCGACAGGAAGAAATGGTCAAGGCGCTGGATCCCGACTGGAAGAAGATCAAAGCGCTCGAGGAGTGGAGCAGCACCGACGTCAATTGGCTGGACGAGCTGTACGACCTGACGGCCAGGATGAAGGACACGGAGAATGTTCGCTTGAAGTCGGTGACGATCACGCCTTTGGACGACCGAACGGTTCAGCGGAAACCCGCAGGTCGGGCCGACACGAATACGAAACAAGTCGCTTACGCTTTCACGATGACGATTGTGGGGTTGGCGAAATCGGAACGTGCGGTGAACGCCCTGATGGCTGAGTTGGTGGCCGAGAGCGTCTACAAAGTCTACGCGAAGACGTCGAAGGGAATTCCCCCGCGTCTGACCGCCCAAGGATACGAGCAAGAGTTTACGACCCGAGTTGAGATTCCGAAACGCCGACCGGATCAATACACCCGGACATTACCGGAGCGAACGGCCGGTTCCACCCGGCGCGGCCGTGGCCCACGAGACGACGGCGAGAGCCTGGGAGGGTTCGGACCATGACTTCGCCCCGCGAGCGAGTCCTCGCTGGCTTGGCCGTGGTCTTGATCGGGATCACGGCATTCGGCGTGTTCTACTTCCTCTACTACGACCGAAGCCTCAAATCGCTGGACAATCGAGAACGCAATCTCCTCGCGAATATCGAGCGGGACAAGGCTCGTCTGGAAGAGATCGAAAAGGCGATGCCCGGGTTGAAGCTGGCGCGGAAGATGAGTTTGCCCGCCGACCCCGTCACTGCCCGGCGATTGTACACGCAAGAGCTGGAAAGCATGTTGGCTGCCAGCCGCTTCCCCTTGGCCCGGTGCACGGTGACGCCCAAGGCCGAGAGTCGCTCGCCGTTGGCGGCGGGGGCCGCGGCCAAGAAGGACAAGCCGCCGTTCACGCGGCAGGTCGTGGATATCCAGGCCAGCGGCGATTTAAGCATGCTCGTGGATTTTTTGGACCGCTTCTATCGCACCCCCCTGCTCCACCGCATCCGCAGCTTGTCGATTACGAAGCCGGAAACGACGACCCGCGGTGAATCGTTGCCGGGCGAGCTGAACATCCTCATCAGCGTCGAGGGACTGATCGTCGATGGGGCCGAGAATCGCTCGACACTTTTGCCCGAAGGACTAAGCGACGCCGAGAAGCCGAAGCGGTTGGCGCGGACGAGCGCCCAATACGCAGCCATCGCAGGGAACAATGTGTTTTACGGCCCGCCGCCGAGGGAGCGGGAAGTGGAGGAGGATAACACCCCCCGTCCCGACTTCGACATCCTGCCGGAGACCTGGTTGACGATGATCCAACATGATGAGAAAGGATCGATGGCGACCATTTGGGATTCGGCCAATGAATACGAGTACGTGATCCGCCGACGGCTCGATGGTGCCTACAAGATCGACAAGTACTATTTTCTCAAAGGCAGTCGGAAGCGAATGGAGATCGGCGAGGAGAAATTGACCCTCAAGGATGGGAACGACTACGTCCACCGTGTGTTTCAGGTCGTCCGTGTCGATGCCGCGGATGTGTACCTGACGGACGGCGAGAAACTTTATCGACTTCACATCGGCTGGCGACTGAACCAAATCCAACCGTTGACCCGGGACGAGGCCCGCTCTCTGGGGTTGGAATTTCCGGGGGACAAAAAAGGTGACAAAGAGGCTGGGAAGCCGGAAAATAATCAAGAGAGGCGCTCTCCGCCAACTCCGGCGACCGAAAAGCCGGGTGAAAGGCGGCAATAGATCGGCGACGCCGCGGCCCGAAATTGATTAAAACCGGGCGGCTCAGCACGATCTCATGGAGAGATAGAGGAAGCCTGACGATAATTCAGATTGTCCGAAGGTTACGTCGTCGGTCGCCGCTCGTCGCTCGCGCTGACGACGTTCCGTGGCAGATGGGGATCCATTTGCCACGGGGCAGTTCCGAATCGGTCGCGTACCTGCGAAATCAGGCTCTGGCAGGGCATGGTCATGCGCACATTGTTCCTCACTTCGAGTCGACGTTGGTTGATCGGGCTGCTTTGGGCGATCTCCCCGACGGCCCTTTCGGCTGACGAGCCGATCTTCTTCGAAGATCCCAAGGCCGCTCCGCCCGCCGCAACGAAAAGCCCGAGCTCCGAACCGCCGG
This sequence comes from Gemmataceae bacterium, assembly GCA_026418875.1. Lineage (GTDB taxonomy): Bacteria > Planctomycetota > Planctomycetia > Gemmatales > Gemmataceae > CAKZUU01. The sequence goes on from JAOAAM010000026.1 coordinate 8,497, forward strand.
CGAACGGCAAACCCACCACCCCGCCGCCGGGCACGATCGAATTCACCATGCGGGATAAACCTTGGCCGCAGGTGCTCGAATGGCTCAGCGAGAAGATGACCCTGCCGATCAACAGCAGCAACACTCCCAAAGGCTCGTTCACCTTCATCGCCCCTCGGGAGGGCGGTCAACCGAAGCGCTACACCATCCCGCAGATCATTGACATCATCAATGAAAATTTGCAGCTGCAAAATTTCGTCTTGTTGCGTAAAGAAGCCTCGCTTCTCGTCCTGCCGCTCGATGAGTTGAACCGAGTCCCGGCACACCTGATTCCCCGCGTGCCCATCGACGAGCTGCCGAATCGCGGCCGAACCGAGATCGTCTCGGTAGTGTTGCAACTAAACTCGCTATCGGCGGACGAATTCGCGCCGCAAGCCCGGCAATTGCTCCCCACCGGCACCGTGGTCGCCCTCTCGCAGCCGAATCAACTGATCCTGACCGACAACGTCGGGAACCTGACTCGGGTCATCGAAGACATCCGCAACTACGAGAAGAGCGACAAGTCGGCTGAGAGCTTTTCCCACAAGTGCCGGTACATCCCGGCTCGTGAGGCGGCAACGACCCTGTTGGCTTTGTTGGATCCGGCCCGCTACGACGCGATGATGCAGCAACGATCCCCGGGCCAAGGCGGGCAGCCCAACCAACCCAATCGCGATGGCGAAGCGCAGCGTGATCGAATCCGCCAGTTTTTTGAAGAACGATTCCGCGGTGCGATGGGCGGGATTTTCGGTGGTGCCGGCTTCCCCGGCGGAGGGATGGGAGGCGGTTCGCCCTTCGGGGGCGGCTCGCCCTTCGGCGACCTGTTCGGCGGCGGCGATCGGGGCGGCCGAGGGGGGCGACCAAACCAACCAGACCCCGCGGCCAGCGGCCGTCGCGTCCTCTCCATTACCTCGGATGAGCGAACCAACACCGTCTTCGTGGTTGGCCCGCCGGACAAAATCTCCACCGCGCGGGAAATCCTGAAGCGCTTGGACACGCCGATCGAAGGCCAGCAAGAATTCATCGACGGCGGCATCGAAATCAAGACCCACACTGTTCCGGCAGGGACGGCCGACGGCCTGGCCCGATTCCTTTTCGACCTGTACCGCGATTCCCGCGTGGTCCGGATTCAAGCGATCGGTGGGAATTCGATCATCGTGCGTGCGCCGGCACAGGATCAATACGACATCAGCCGACACATTCGCGACTATTACCGTGCCACTGGGGCTTCGGCCAAAGTCATTCCCGTGCAGCAAGACGCCACGGAGTTGGCGACCAAGTTGAAGGCGATGTTCGGCGACCCCACCCGCACGCAGGGTGTCATTTTCATCGACGCGGATGTCGGCCGGAATGCCATCGTCGCGCGGGGGACGGAAGAGCAACTTGCCGATGTCGAATTGGTCGTCAAGGTGCTGGAGGGCGCTGGGGTTGGTGGAACGGGATCGACCCGGGTGTTTAATCTCGATGCTGGCAGCGCCCAGACGCTGGCCGACTTGATCGAGCGGGCACTGAAAGCATCGGAGCGGCCGAATCCGGTGCGTGTCATCCGGCCGGGTGGCTTGCCGAGCGACCGCCGTCCGCCATCTCCGCCATCCGATGGTCCCCAGGGTCCGCAGGGGCCGCAAGGTCCACAAGGCTCGCAAAATCCGCCGGGGTCGCAACAAGGACGACGAGATCTCGGCGTGAAGACGTATTACGTGAACGAAGGACCGGTCATCTTTGACCCTGCTCAGGAGCCACAACCGCCGGCCCCGGCCAAGCCAGCGGATGCCGAGAAACCGAAAGCCCCGCCCGTCACGCTCGTGCCGTCGGGCAACTCACTCATCGTGCAGACGGATGACCCGGCCACGATGGCCCTCATCAACGAGTTGGTCCGACTGTACACTCAACAGGCGAACAAGCCCGGCGATTGGGAAGTGATCAAACTGAAGAACGCCATGGCCGTGGATGCCGCCCGTATCTTGGACGAGGCCTTCAACGGACCGCGCCAAGGCGGCCAACTGGGCGGGAACCGCGGCGGGGGCGGCGGCCTATTCGGCGGGGGCCAGTTCGGCGGTGGGAATAACCCCTTTGGCGGTCTGTCCAACCTGTTCGGCGGGGGCCGCTTCGGCGGGAATAACCCGTTCGCGGCCAATCAGAACATCCCATTGCCCACGAACCCGCAGCCCGGCACCATCCGAGTCGTCGCCGATCCAACGAGCAACTCCCTGCTCGTCCGGGCCTCGCCTCTGGACATGCAGACCATCAAACGTCTCTTAGCCGAGGCCATCGACGCGGACAACAACGAAGCCCGAGGCGCGATCAAGACCTGGCGCATCGGGCCGCTGAAGTATGCGAACGTCGAGAACGTCGCCGAACTGATCCGCAGCTTGTACGCCGATCAGACGCAATCGTCGGGCCAGCGTGGTAACGTCGGCGGATTCCCCGGCTTCATCTTCGGCGGGCAGCAGAATAATGCCGGCAACCGCAGTTTCGCGGCACTCTCGATCGGCGTGGACGCGCAGAACAACACGCTCTACGTTGCCTGTTCGGAAGCCCTGCACAAGGAGATCGTCGAGGTCGTGGATCAACTCGAAGAGGGTGCCAAGAACTCGACGCGGATGATCAAGATCGTGGGTACCGAGGGAGTGGACCCGACCCAGGTGCAGACGATCGTGGATGCGATCCAAGGCCGGATCACTCCGACCTCGATGACCAACCAGAATCGCGGCCCCACGGGCGGCTTTGGCGGCTTCCCGGGAATGCAGGGTAACCGCGGCGGCTTCGGCGGCTTCCAAGGC
>JAOAAM010000111.1 GCA_026418875.1 Gemmataceae bacterium
AAGGAAAACGACACCCTCGTCCGTCGCGGCCAGGTCGTACGGCAGAGAGTCCAGTTCGGATCGTTTCTGGACCTCGAGACTGGCGGCATCAAGTCGCCAAAGGGTCGGTTTGCCTTGGCTCAAGCCAATCAACCAGATCGAGCGACCATTCGGCGAAAGCACAAAGGCCTCGGTCGATGGGGGTAGGCTCCACGCTTTGGCCTGACGCGCCTGGGCGGTGTCCAGTTGGACGAGCCGTCCCTGGGCATGGTCGATGAAATACAACCACCTTCCGTCCGGGGAAAGACGCATGCAGTCGATCATGCCGCGGATGGAAATGATTGCACTTGGCTCCAATTGCGGCATCGAGGTATTTTCGCGGGTAGCTGCCGGTTCTACTCCCTGTGCGGCGGGGCGGACGAGATCGTAAAACTTGGCCAGATTCCAGCGGCGGACGGAGGAATCGCGGCCCACTGAAACCGTCTCCCGGCCCGAATTGACGAAAGCGACGGCGACCACGGCCTCGCTGTGTCGGGTGAAACGACCCAGTTCCTGTCCCGTGGCCCGTTCAAGCAGTCGCACCAATCCAACCGCCGATGCCACCGCCAGAACTTTACCGCTGGGGGCGAAGTCGATGGCGAGCACTGGGGAAGGCGGCTGCGTAGCCGCGATTTCGGTGGGCGGATCATCCTTCTCGACCTCACGCACCACCACTCGACCGGAGTCGGTGCCGATCGCGATGGTCGCTCCATCGGGGGAAACCGCCAGGCAACTGGGGACGTCCCCCTCGATGATTAGCCGCTCGACCGACTCGCCTGATTCGACGTCGATTGAGACGACTCGGTGATCCACTGCGGCAAAGACCCGTCGGCCACGGGGATGAGGCACAATCGCATGCACGGTTTGACCCAAGTTTGTCCACCGTCGCGTCTCCGATCCGGTCGCCAAGTCCCAAAGCACGATGTGCCCGTCGTGCCCGGCGGACACGAGCTTGGAGCCATCCGGCATCCAGACGACGCCCGACACAAGGGATAAATGTCCCTCGAGCCTTCTCACTTCCTGTCCCGACTCGACGTCCCAGACCCGGACGCTGCCGTCCACGCTTCCCGTGGCGACTCGTTTTCCGTCCGGGCTGAGGGCCACGCTCCAGACCGAAGCGGCATGGCCGACGAGGCGGCGGATTTCTCGGTCGGCGCGAGCATCCCAGAGCCGTGCCGTCCGGTCGGCCGACGCCAGCACCAATCGTAAGCCATCTGGGGAAATGGCAGCGGCGTTGGTCTGCTGCCCTGGCCCCTCCAAAGGATCCAGCTCACCCGTGTTGTCGGGCAACGACCCGGCGGCGGCGACCGAGCGAAGGAGCGTGCCCAGGCGCAGGTCGCGAACGAGGTCGGCGAAGGTTTGTACCCACAACGGCCGCGACACGCTGCCCCCATCGATCCGCAGTCCGCCCAGCGATCGGGACAGCGACTCGGAGCGTTCAATCGCCTCACGCAATGTGTCGGGTGGCAGACCGGCCTCCGCGGCCGCGGTCGTGAGATCGAGATCGGCCTCGTAGCGCATCGTCACGGCGCTGACTGGTTCCGACTTCCCAATGCGCGCCCCGGTTTGCTCCACGGCGTGGCGATAGCGATCGATGTCCTCACGCATGAGGCGGCTCATCGTGTCTACCGGCACGTACAAGCTGCGGATCAATTCGGCCTCCGACCGAGGGAAGACTTGCGGGTTTTTCGCTAGGAAATCGCGGATCTGGTCGCTCTTCGGGTTGATTCCCGTGAGATGGCACGACATGCACGAGATGCCCGTCTCCACGGCGCGATCGGGTCTCTTGGGATCGCTGACGATTTGGAGGGGGCCTTTGTCGATGCGGTTGCCGGCGGCGTTGTACAGCATGTATCCGTGAAGTCCGTTCGGCAGGCTGAAGATGACTTCTCCGCCGACGGTCAGGAACGGCTCGCGGGGACTCGCTCCGGCAGGTCCCAACGGGAAGGCAAAGATATTTCGCGGATCCGGTGCGAGGAGGCCGCGTTCGACAAGATTTTGGGGAATCGCCTCGAAATCATAAGTTTTCCAATAGGCCCCGTGAACGGATTCATGCCGCTCGATCACACGGTTGTTTTTCGAGATCCCCGATCCGTTAAATCCCGCGCGGGCGACTCGCTCTTGTTGGATGTTCGCGAAGGAATCAACGCGGAGTTGTCGCTCCAACTCCGGCAAGGAGGCGGGTAATTGAAGCAGGTCGAAGTACAGCGGCGGGCGGCACGCCGTCGCCACGAACCAATCCGCCCGCACAATCGGCATTTTTGTTGCCGTGGCAGCCATGACGGCCCGGCTAGCCGCACCATCGTCGAGGATGCCGTAGGGATACTCGGCCAGCAAACGATTCCACAAATTCGCATCCCACATGTACCAGCGCAAGTCGATTCGCAAGAGCAACTGGTGCGGGCCGACCGCCGCGGGCACCCGAATCCGAGGACTCCATGACAGGCTGTTGACGAGCTTCGAGACGGCGTGGCGGTACGTTTGCAGTTCGTCGGCGCTGGCTCCTTGCTGGTATTGGGGAACGAGGGAGAAATAGCGTAGAAAGCGTCGGGAGCGCCGGTCAAAAGTTTGGAGATCGTCGAGCACCCAGCGCGTCTGGATGCGGCTCGCGGCGAGGACCGAGCCGCCGGCAAGTCCGACCTGAAGCGCGTAGAAGCCAAACAGATCGGGCAGTTGCGCATCGAAGAAGGCCTGCTCGCGCGCATGCACCAACTGCCCAAGCGGCCCGTGCCACCACGCGCCCGGTGCTGAGGGGGCAGGGGGTGGATCGGGGGGGCGCCCGGGTGCGGGCGGAGCAGGCCGGGACGCGGTCTCCGGGACCGTGTGGCTCACTTCGTCGGCCCGCGACGTTGCGTCCGGCGCGGCCTCGGCCCTCAATGCGCTATCGTCCGGCAACGTGGTGAAGGTCCCGCTCCGCATGATGGTTTCAGCCGATCCAGTCCAGCCGACCTTCGTGGAGGCGATTCCGGCGTTTGCCGACAACTATATCTGGGCGCTTCGCCGCGGCGACCGGATCGCGGTGGTCGATCCCGGAGATGCACTCGCCGTCGAACGGTATCTGGATCGGCGCAACGGGCAGCTGGTCGCCATCCTGATTACGCATCATCATGGCGACCACACCGGGGGCGTGAGCGATCTCGTCGCCGGACGTGACATTCCGGTCTTCGGTCCGGCGCTGAGCCGTATCGCGCACGTGAACCGGCCACTCCGGGGCGGCGAGCGCCTCGTGCTCGACGCGCTCGGCCTCGCCTTCGACGTCTGGCATGTGCCGGGCCACACCCTCGACCATCTCGCCTACGTCGGTGAGGACGACCTGTTCTGCGGCGACACCTTGTTCGCCGCCGGGTGTGGGCGCCTCTTCGAAGGCACGGGCGCCCAGATGTTCGATTCCCTCAGCCGACTGGCGAGCCTGCCGGATCGGACCCGTGTGTTCCTGTCTCTTATACACATCTCCGAGCCCACGAG